>JBPCWT010000432.1:0-2714 GCA_051009255.1 Ruegeria sp.
TGGTCGACGAAGATTTGAAACCGTCTGACATTCTGACCAAATCCGCGTTTGAAAATGCCATTCTGGCCAATGCTGCGGTCGGTGGATCAACCAATGCCGTCGTGCACCTGCTGGCGCTGGCAGGGCGCGTGGGTGTTGACCTGACCCTGAAGGATTTCGAAATTGGGTCGGAAATCCCCTTGCTTGTAAACTGCATGCCCTCCGGCAAGTACTTGATGGAAGATTTCTGTTACGCAGGTGGCATGCCGGTGGTTTTGTCAGAACTCAAACCCTTTCTGCGTCCTTCAAAGACAGTGTTGAACAAGGATATCTCGGCCCATTACGAAGGGGCCGGGTGTTTTAACCGGGATGTGATCCACGCCTTTGATGAACCAGTGAAACCTGCCGCTGGCTTGCGTGTATTGCGGGGCAACCTTGCGCCAAACGGGGCAATTGTGAAACCATCTGCCGCCACGGACACGCTGCTGGAAACAGAGGCCGAGGCTTTTGTGTTTGAAAACATCGAGGATCTGAAGGCCAATATCGATCGGGACGACTTGCCGGTCACACCACAGACTATCCTTGTTCTCAAAGGATGCGGTCCAAAAGGTTATCCCGGCATGCCCGAAGTGGGCAACATGCCGATCCCTGCACGCCTCGTCAAACAAGGCGTCCGGGACATGATCCGTATCTCGGACGCGCGCATGTCCGGTACCGCCTATGGCACGGTTATCCTGCATGTCAGCCCCGAGGCACAGGCAGGCGGACCACTGTCACTGGTCAAAACCGGTGATCGAATTCGGGTTTCAGCCAGCAAGGGCGAATTGGAACTGCTTGTCGACGCGCAGGAACTTGAAGAGCGGCGTAAGACATGGCAACCCGACCCGCCGCATTACACGCGCGGGTATGCGAAACTTTACATCGATCATGTCTTGCAGGCCGATCAGGGCGCCGATCTGGATTTCCTTGTCGGTAAAGACACCCGCCTTGTCACAAGGGAGAGCCACTGATGGAACAAACCGCCACTTTCCACGACCTCAAGGGGGCATCGGTGTTCATCACCGGCGGCGGGTCGGGTGTCGGTGCCTCGCTGACTGATGGGTTCATGGCGCAGGGTGCCAACGTCGCCTTCATAGGCCGGTCCGATGCCAATTCGTTTGTCGACGAAATGCGCGTCAAACACGGTCGTGCGCCGCTGTTTCTCCAGGGTGACATTACCGATACCGACCTGCTGCAGGCCAGTATGGTCAAAGCTGCCGAGGAAAATGGCCCGCTGGCCGTTCTGGTCAACAACGCTGCCAACGACCAGCGGCACGCGTTTTCCGAAACCACGACAGATTTCTGGGAATGGATGATCGAAGTGAACCTCAAGGCATACTTCTTTGCCTGTCAGGAGGCCGCCCGCCAGATGCAGGAAAACGGCGGTTCCATCGTCAACTTCAGCTCGGTCAGCTACATGATGGGCAATGCCGGTTACCCGATTTACACCACCTCAAACGCCGGGATCACTGGCATGACACGCTCATTGGCGCGGGAACTTGGGCCCCGGAACATTCGGGTCAACGCGCTCGCTCCGGGATGGGTTCTGACCCAAAAACAGTTGGACATGTGGGCCACGCCGGAAGATTTGGCCGCCCATCTTGAACGCCAATGCCTTAAGGAACATCTGACGCCCGAGGACATGATTGCGCCAACCCTGTTTCTGGCGTCCAAGGCCAGCCGCATGATGACCGGGCAATGCATGGTCGTCGATGGCGGCGTGGTCGTGACGGGGTAAAGCATGAGCATTCAACCCGATTGGATTGCCGTCGACTGGGGAACGTCCCGCCTGCGCGCGTGGGCGATGCGCGGTGATACGGTTCTGGATCAGACGCACTCTCATGACGGTGTATCACAGGTCGGCGTGGGGCGATTTCAATCGGCCTTACTGACACTGATCGAAGGTTGGCTTGGCTCTGACCCGGTCGATGTCATCGCTTGTGGCATGGTCGGGGCGCGGCAGGGCTGGGTCGAGGCACCGTATTCCCCCGTACCTTCTGCGCCGGTTCCGGTTTTGCCGATCAGGGTGCCAGGCACCGACCCGCGCATTCGCGCCTTTGTCATCCCCGGCCTCAAGCAAATGAACCCGCCCGATGTCATGCGGGGCGAAGAAACCCAGATCGCCGGGTACCTTGCCCCGCGCCCACACTGGGACGGTGTTATCTGCCTGCCGGGAACACATACCAAATGGGTCCAGATCAGTGCGGGCGAGGTTGTAAATTTTCGCACCTTCATGACAGGCGAGATGTTCGATCTGTTACGAGGGCAATCGGTTCTGAAGCATTCAGTTGGGTCCGGATGGGACGATGCCGCGTTTGACGACGCTGTGGCCGACACTTTGTCAAAGCCCGAACAACTGGCCGCGCGCCTGTTCAGTCTGAGGGCCGCCGATCTGCTGACAGGGCAGGACGCTGATACCGCCCGCGCGAAACTGTCCGGCCTGCTGATCGGGGCCGAGCTGGCCGCGACCCGGCCCTATTGGCTGGGACAACAGCTGGCAATTGTCGGCGCTGAAAACCTTTCTGACGTCTATGCCCGGGCGCTAAGACAACAGGGCGCAATTGCAGAGACAACCAACGCGGTTGACGCGACGCTGCAAGGCCTCGCGCAGGCCCGCAAACTGACAAGGCAATCAGCATGAGCCGCCCCATCATCGCCATTCTGCGCGGATTGCGCCCAACCGAAGCAGAGGTTGT
>JBPCWT010000433.1:0-7930 GCA_051009255.1 Ruegeria sp.
GCTATTCGTTTGTCATTGGCAGACGGTTGGAAAACTTACTGGCGCGCTCCGGGGGATGCCGGTATCCCGCCGCAGTTCGATTGGAATGGATCCGGCAACGTCGCGGATGTTTCAATAACATGGCCCGCGCCGCATGTGTTTGACCAGAATGGTGTGCGCTCGATCGGGTACAAGGATCAGCTAGTCCTGCCCGTCGAGATCACGCCAAAGAACCCTGCCAAATCCGTGCGTCTGCAAGGCACAATGGATCTGGGCGTTTGCAAGGATGTCTGCGTTCCGCGCGTATTGGATTTCGATCACACCCTTGATCCTGACGCTGCGCGAAATCCTGCAATCGCTGCCGCCCTGGCCCAGCGCCCCTATTCAGCGCGCGAGGCCGGCGTCGCCAAGGCTAGCTGCGAACTGAGACCCACCGCCGACGGCATGCAGATCGAAGCGAGGATCACGATGCCGTCCGCAGGCGGACAAGAATATGCGGTTATCGAAGCCGGAAATCCGGAAATTTGGGCGTCGCCACCGGAAACTGTTCGGCAAGGCAACTCGTTGATCGCGCGATCTGAACTGGTCAGCAATTCGGGTCAGCCCTTTGCGCTGGATCGGTCCGAGGTTCGCATCACGGTTCTGGGCTCGACCCACTCGGTTGATATTCAAGGTTGCAGCGCAGGCTGAGTAAATGACCAATTTCCCAAGAATTGGCGCGCTGGCGGTTGTCCTGCACAAAGGACAGGTCCTGCTGGTTCAGCGCAGCAAGCAACCCGATGCAGGACTTTGGGGGTTTCCCGGCGGTCACGTTGAATGGGGTGAAACGGTATTACAGGCGGCGCAGCGGGAATTGCGTGAGGAAACCAGCGTTCACGCCAACCCAACATGTTACCTGGACAATCTGGATTTGCTGCGCCGCGATGCAGATGGGCAGGTCAGTGTACATTACCTGTTGGTCGGCGTTGCCTGCAGCTATCAAAGGGGTGATCCGGTTGCAGGTGATGATGCGATAGATGCACGCTGGGTTTCAATAGACGAGGTACGCCGGGGCAGCTTGCCGATGAGCGCGCGTGTCATTGATTTGCTGGAACGCGCGCTAGCCTCTGCCTAGGCTTTGGCCCCGGCCAGACAAACGGGCGTAGAACAGGCTAGAGGCCAAGATAGCCAACACAAGGATCACCGCGGCGCCGACCGCGAAAACGACAAACCCCATACGCAACAAAGCGGCGCTTTCGCCATCCGGGTAAAACGCCGACAAGGCCGCAAGCGGTTGCCCGGCCAATGCCGGCCAACCCATTGTCACCGCCAGCCACAGGGCCATCGCCAAACCGGTGCCAGCAACAGCACCGCGCACACCGCGATCTGGTGCCCGCAAGGCTCGGCGCGTGGCCGTGATCGGGCGGGATACATCGCGTTGAATGGCCATCAGTGCGGGGACCAGCAACAGGACCAGCAACATTCCGAACCCCAACCCGTAAACCAACGTGATCACCGTGGGTTTCAGGAATTGTGCCTGTTGCGACCCTTCGTACAACAATGGTGTCAGCCCCAGTACGGTGGTCAGAGTCGTCAGCATGACAGGTCGCAATCTGTCGGCTGCCCCTTCGACGATGGACGGAATCAGCCCGCGATCCTGTTGATAGGCGTCGATGGTCGTTACCAGAACAATGGAATCGTTGATGATAATTCCGGTCATACCCAGCAGGCCGACAACGGTGAACATGCTAAGTGGCACGCCCCAGATATAATGGCCCCAGATCGTGCCGACCAACCCGAACGGAATAATGGCCATTACGACCAATGGCCGCGTCCAGCTGGCAAAAACCCACGCCAGAACAAGATAGATGCCGGTCAGACATAGGATCAGGCCGGTACGCGCCTCGGTCAGGAACTCGTTTTCCTGTTCGCTCAGCCCGGCCATGCGCCATTCGACTTGTCGTTCTGATGCGATTTTGGGCAATATCTCTTCTCTCATGGCGCGCGTAATTTCCGCCGCTTGCGTCGGATCGTCCTCGGATATGTCTCCGTTGACCGAGATCACCCGCAAACCGTTCTCGCGCCGAATTGTTGAAAAGCCGGATTTCCGCTCGACAGAAACGATATCTGCCAATGGTACATAAACGCCTTCGGGTGTGCGCATCAGGGTGCGTTCAAGGAAATCAGCAGTCAGTTCGCCTTCGGGCAATTCAATACGTATTTCAGCGCTTCGCGGTCCGTCGGGGAAGGTCGCGGCCTCGATCCCGTTCAGACGATTGCGCAAGACGCGGCCCAAGGTTTCAATCCTGAAACCCAGCGCCTGCCCCTGCGCAGTCAGGTCCAGAATGAATTCTTCCTTGTCATAGGCAAGGTTGTCTTCCAGCGCCGAAACCTCGGAATACTTGGACAGTTCGGCCTGCAAATCTTCGGATGCACCTTTCAGCGTATCGACATCAGCGCCAAAGAACTGAACATCGATGGCATCCCCGCCCGGGCCGGACCGCCATCCGCGAAAGCTCAGCAGTTCGACCTTGGGGTGTCTTGTGACGAACTCCTGCAATTCGCCCACGAATTCGAAACTGGAATAGGGTCGCAGATCGGCGTCGATCAGCTCGATCGATATTCCGCCTAACAGGTCAGCGTCCTTGCCCTCGGCTGCAGAAAGGCCGTAACCGGCGCTGCCGCCTATTTCGGACAGAACATAGTCGATCGGGTTCCTGCCATGCCGTTCCTCGTAGATTTGGCCCAGCTCGTCCGTTGCGCGCTGTAGCTGACGCATCATTTCAACGGTATCAGCGCGTGTTGCGCCTTCGATCATTATGAAATTACCGGTGACCGAGCCGCGCTCGGGTGCGTTGAAAAATCGCCAGTTCACGTCGCCGCGAATAAACAGCGCGATCTGGCTGGCAAGGATAGCAATCATCATCGCCAACACCACATATCGCGCCCAAACGACCCAGGCCACCAGAGGCCGGAACAAATGATCTCTGACCCATCGAAACCCGCGATTTACCACACGGTTGGGCAGGTCGTACCAGTGCTCTTTGGCGGAATGCGCAATTGCATGGGCCATGTGGTTCGGCAAAATCAGAAAGCATTCGATCAGCGAAGCGATCAGAACAGCGATAACGGTAAACGGAATATCCCGGATCAATTCCCCAAACCGCCCACCGATTGCGGTCAGGCCAAAGAATGCGATCACCGTGGTCAGCGTGGCAGCAAAAACCGGCATCGCCATACGCTTTGCCGCGCGTTCGGCGGCGATTACCGGGGCTTCGCCCAAACGGCGCGCGCGGAAATCCGCATGCTCGCCCACAACAATTGCGTCATCGACCACGATGCCAAGGGTAATGATCAGCCCGAACAGCGAAACCATATTGATCGACAGCCCACCGATATACATCAGAGCTATGGCCGCCGACATGGCCACGGGAATGCCGGCTGCGACCCAAAATGCTATACGCGCATTCAAAAACAGGAACAAAAGGCAGACGACAAGGCCCAAACCAACCAGCCCGTTGTCGACCAGAATGTCGAGGCGATCGGTAATCGCCTGCGCCCGTGTGCGGATCAACTCGGCTGTAATTCCTTCGGGCAAACTGGCCTGCATTTCCGAGACGACGTGTTCGACCTTGCGCTGTATCCCAATCGCATCACCCAGATTAGAGCGGTCCACCCGTATCGACATCGCCGGGTTCTCACCGACATAGTAACTGCGGTTGCGCGTAACGCCCTCTACCCGGATCTGCGCCAGATCACCGACGATCAGCTGTGATCCATCCGTGAACGACCGCAAAACGATACCTTCGATTTCTTCTGGCGTGCGTTTTTCCGCACCGGTTCGGATGCGTGCGTTTGCGCCAGTCACGTCACCGGCCGGGCTTGCCGTTACTTCGGCAGCTATGGCGCTGGCGATCTCGGCCATGGTTATGTCATTGGCGATCAGCTGCGCCGTGGGCACTTCGACAACGACGCGCGGGGCGGCAAGACCGCGGATCGTCGTTCGTGTCACGCCCGCCTCGAACAGGCGGCTGATCAGTTCGTCTGTGAAATTTGCAAGTTGCCCGGTTTCAATGGGGCCAGTGATAACCACATCCGTCACCCGGTCCCGCCATGCACCACGCCGGATTGTGGGTTCGTCGGCGTCATCCGGTAGGGTTGTGACACTATCGACGGCGGTTCTGACTTCTTCTACCGCGCGCGACATGTCCCAGTTCGGCTCAAACTCCAACCTGACGCGCGCCGATCCTTCCCGCGATGTCGAGTCGGTGGTGGCAACCCCTTCCACCGCCAATAGCGCCGGTTCAAGCACCTGAATAATGCCGTTATCCACGTCCTCAGGCCCGGCCCCGTCCCAATGAACAGACACATCCACGCGTTCAAGGATCACGTCCGGGAAAAACTGCACCCGCATATTGGGAATGGATGCCGCGCCAAGAACCAGCATGACCAGCAGCAACAGGTTGGCAATTGTCCGGTGCCTGGTGAAATAGCTCAGGATGCCACTTGCCGCACCGGGTATCTCGCGGATCATGGCGTCAGCCCCCGGCGCGATCTTCGATGCGTTCGACAAGTTGCGCCGGAACACGAGTATCGTTCAGCTGGCTCAGCACGCGGGCTTTGACATCCTGTGGCATCCGGTCGTTAGCCTCGACCACGGCAACCAGATGCGCGCGGCGTTCGTCCGTCAGTTCAACCATATCAGGCTCAGCAGCGGCGTTGGCCTCGACTCGCAGGGGCCGTACCCGGACACCGCTGCCCAACAGCGGGGTTCGCCCGATCACGACCTCTCGACCTTCCAACCCATCGCCACGCAAAAGTACCTCGTCGCCTTGACGACGTACAAGCTGAACAGCCAGGGATTCCAGCCGGTCATCCTGCCCCAGAACCAGAACGTTGCCCCTGGCATCCAGAACCGAGGATGGAAGACGTACCACGTTTTGCAAAGGCTGCTCTTCTACAGAAACGGTTACGAAATCGCCCGGTTTGAAACCCGATGCTTCTTCCATTCGCGCATAGATCAGGCGGCCAGTCTGGCCCTCGCCGGCCGAGCCGCTGTCGCGGCTGATCCTGCCTTTGGCCGTCAAATCGGTACCCGTGACCTCGAGTGACACTGTGACCGGTGCAGAAATCAAGTTCCCGGCATCGTCCAACAATCGGACGTATTGCGCCGTGGAAACCCGAAACGCCGCTTCCAGCTCATTTGCGTCCACCAGTTCAGCCAGCTTTTCGTTGGCCGACACCAAACGCCCTTCGACCAGCGTGACACCGGTCAGGGTTCCGTCAAACCGCGCCTTTATCGTCATGTCCTGCAAATCGCGTTCCGCCGCTTCCAGCGCAATACGGGTACGGGCAAGTAAGGTCGTGGCCTGATCGACACGGGATTCGGCCTGCGCCAACGCGATACGCCGGGCAAGAACCGCCTGTTGCGCGGATGTTGACGCCAATTCGGCCTCTTCAACGCTGGCAGTGGCGCCCACCCCGCGCTGTTCAAGATCGCGTTGTCGTTTCAATGCCCTGTCTCGAATTTCCGCCTGAGCCTGCGCCGATTTCAATTCGTCCTGCGCCAACAACAGGGACCGTTCAGCGTCGCGTTCTTCAAACTGTGAATCCAGCAAATCGGATTTGGCGCGATCCAGCGCCGATTGCGCATCGGCGGGGTCAAGTTCGACAAGGGTTTCACCAGCCGTAACTGTTCCACCGTCTTCAAAGTCATCCGACAAGGAAACCACGCGCCCGCCCAAGGCCGCGCGTAATTCAAGCCTTCGGCGGCTTTGCACTTCGCCAAATGCGTCCAGATAGGGCGTGACAGTATCAAACTCGGCCGTTCGCACGCTGACCGCAAAAATGCGTTCCCGCGCTGCTGGCGGCTTATCGTCACCGGTCATTACCTGCTGCACTGCGCCGACGATCAGCTGAGCGGCAAACACCAACAGGCCCAGCGTCAGGGACGCCAGGAATACACCCACCAGGCTTTGCCGCAAAAATCGCATCGGTTTACGTCACTCCGGTCGCGTCACTCTGCCACCCGTAATAGGTAGCCGGACAATGAAAAATACCAAGCCTCAAAGCGGTTATGAATAATGAAACGTATGAACAGTCTACTTCCGTCGCAGGTGTTCGTCCAATCGTGGCATTATTTCCACGAAATTGCAGGGCCGGTGCCGGTAATCCAGTTGTTTTTCCAAAATACCGTCCCAGGCATCTTTGCAGGCGCCGGGGCTACCAGGAAGCGCAAACAGGTACGTCCCGCCCGCGACACCACCCGTGGCGCGGGACTGAACGGCAGATGTGCCTATTTTTTCCATAGAGATCATTGTGAATACCGTGCCGAACGCCTCGATTTCTTTTTCGTAAACGTCCCGATGTGCTTCGACCGTCACATCGCGACCCGTCAGGCCAGTACCGCCAGTCGAGATAATCACGTCAATGGACGGATCCGCCACCCACATGCGCAGCTGAGCAGCGATTTCAGCGCGCTCGTCCTGTATAATCTTGCGGTCAGCCAATGTGTGACCTGCCGTTTCGATGCGGTCCACAAGCGTTTGTCCGGAACGATCCTCGTCCTGTGACCGTGTATCCGACACTGTCAGGACTGCGATCCGAACGGGGATGAACTCCATTGTTTCATCAATACGCGACATATGACATCAGGCCCTTTCCATGATTGCCAGCCGCAACGCCAAAGCCGCGAAAATACCACCGGTAACCCAACCGATGATCTTCGAAAAACGCGGGTCGTTGACCAGTCGCCGCCCCGCGCCACCGGCAAAGATGCCCACGGCAGCATTTATGACAAACCCACCCAGAACTATGACCGATCCAAGCAGCAGGAATTGCACAAGAACCGCGCCTGCGGGATCGACGAATTGCGGGATAAAGGCCAGAACAAAAAAGATAACCTTAGGGTTTGTCAGATTGACAAGGAAACCATCCCGAAATGCATGCTTGGTCGTGCAATGTGGCGTTTCGGGTGACACTGCGCCATTGCGAACGGCGCCCCACGCAAGGAATATCAAGTACCCCAAACCCATCCATCGGATCGTGTCAAACACCCAAGGCTGAGCTGCGACGACCGCACCCAGACCGATTCCGGCCAGCAGAATGTGGACAAGTACCCCCAACGATATGCCGGCACTGGCCGCGATTGCCGGCTTTGGCCCCGCGCGCAGACCCTGCCCAAAACAGAACATCATGTCAGCGCCCGGTGTCAGGTTCAGCGCCAGCGCCGCCGGGATAAATGCCAAAATCGTCACAAGGTCGATCACGCGTCAACCTCGAACCAGTTTGCCTTGGGGCCCAGATTGGCAACCTCGGTGCGACCGATTGTGCCCCGAAATCCCCAACTGTCGTGAATGTGTCCGCAAAACGCGAATCTCGGCTGAATCCGCTCGATTGCGTCGCGTACCGCAATCGAACCCACCGATACACCTTCGGATGTGCGGTCCCCGTTTCCTTTTGGCGGTGAGTGCACGACAAGGATATCTGCGTCGCGGCAGCGCGACAGCATTTCTGTCGCCTCGCCTTCGGTCAGGTCACAGGACCATTGACCAAAGGGCGTCACCGGCACGCCGTAGCCCAGTCCGAACAGTCGAACGCCATCCACGGTCATTCCGCTGCCATGCAGAACGTGCACACCGTCGGGGGCTGCGCCGGCCAGTTCTTCTGCGCTTTCGGCGTTACCGGGGATCAGAACAAGCGGCGCGGATATGCCCGACAGCATTTCCATCGCCTCGTCCAGCCCCTGCCGCATGTTGCAATAATCACCTGCCCCAACAACCAGATCTGCGTCGGCGCTGGCGGCAACAATTTCGGCGGCCCGGTTACGAGCCATGTGAAGATCAGAGAAAGCAAGAATATTCATGAGGAGCTTCCCAAACGCGCCTTCAATTCCAACAGATCACCCCATGCCTGACGCTTCATCTGTGGTTGTCGCAACAGGTATGCCGGGTGGAACATCGGAATGACCGGC
>JBPCWT010000434.1:0-10397 GCA_051009255.1 Ruegeria sp.
GGCGACTTGGCGCTGACTTGTTCGGCCAACCCGACCTGCCAATGATTGACGGGCGCGGCAAGATCTGGTGGCCGGGCGCGACCAATCCCGTCGATCTGTGGGATTACACGCTGGGCCATCAAGTGACAGAATCTTATGATTTTACCCACGCCGTTCAAACGGCGGCTCGTGAGTTTGCGCCTGACCTGTTCATTGTTACCGGTCCGGGTGGCGCGCTGGGTGGGGCCGTGGCGCAGTCGCTGGTGCTGGCGAACTGGCAAGGGATGTCGGACAAGGCCGCGTTTCAGGCAAGGCAAGAGGCCCGGCCCTTGCTGATTTCCATGGGGCGCAACGATCAACGGGCGCTGGTCACAGGTTGAACCGCGCGTCTTGGCAAGGCGCGGTTCCAACGGCTCAGACGGATCGAGTGATGCCGCCATCCACGCGGATATTCTGCCCGGTGATGTATCCACCGCCATCCGAGGCGAGCATTGAAACAACCGAGGCAATCTCGTCATAGCTTTTGCCGTAGCGCCCCATCGGTATACGGGCGCGGAACTCTTCCTTTTCCGGCAGGCTGTCGATGAAGCCGGGAAGGACATTGTTCATGCGGATATTGTCGGCGGCGTATTTGTCCGAAAACAGTTTTGTAAAAGCGGCAAGTCCGGCACGGAACACACCGGATGTGGGAAAGACGGGGTCCGGCTCGAACGCTGCAAAGGTCGAGATGTTGATGATCGCCCCACCGCCCTGGGCCTGCATGATCGGGGTGACCAGCCGCGTCGGACGCACTGCGTTCAGAAAATAGACGTCCATGCCCTTGTGCCAGTCCTCGTCTGTAAGCTCCAGAACCGACGCTCGGGGGCCATGACCGGCGGAATTAACCAACACGTCGATGCGCCCCCAATGCGACATGGCTGCATCCACCAGCCTTTGCAGGTCTTCGGTTGACTGGTTTGATCCGGTGATGCCGACTCCGTTGAGTTCGCGGGCCAAGGCCTCTCCCTTGCCGGAAGAAGACAGGATTCCGACATGGAATCCGTCTGCCGCCAATCTTCGGGCGGCGTCCGCCCCCATGCCGCTGCCACCTGCCGTTATCAGGGCCACCTTGTCCGTCATCTGATTTCTCCAATGATTGTCTGACCAGAAGTTGACGCATTGAAGAATGATTAATCAATCAGTTCTTTTGAATTCGAACGCCGAAAACTTTCGGAAGGTCTGTTGCGCTCTCAATCCTGCAGCGTTGTGGCTATGGCCTCGATCCGTGCGCGTAACCAGCGATGCGCGGGGTCGTTGGTCGACCGCTGGTGCCAAACCATATAGATCGACACCGGCTCGCAGTCGAAAGGCAGCGATGCGCAGTCGAGCGTTGCCAGCGGTCCCTTTTTCATCAGTTCCGTGTCGGTGGAAATCAGGTCGCTTCCTTTGACAAAGGACGGGATGGCGTTGAAATGCGGCAAGGTAACAGTTGCCGGTTTGATCTGGCTTTGGTCCACGCCACGCATCACCGCCCGTGCGTTTCGACCATCGACAAATCGCACCTCGACATGGTCGGAAAGGCAATAGGACTGCCAGTCCCTTGGCGGTTCACGCCGGTCGCCATCATAGAAAACCATCAATGGGCTGGTCATCAGTCTTTTTTGAAAGATATCCGGGCCATCCGGGGGCAACGGCGTCAGCATCAGTTGGCAGCGATCATTTCGCAGTATCGCGGGATCGGGCACACCTGAAGGAATGAATTCCAGCTGCAGACGAACGCCATCCGAGCGGGCCCGGCGCAACAGGTCAGGAAAGATCAATTCGCGGGGCAGGTCATTGGTGGCAATCTGAATCGCAATTTCTTCTGCCAGCGGATCAAACGGACGTTCTTGGGTCAATGCGCGCATACCGTCCAGCACCGCCTGCACCGGATCCTGCAACGATAGGGCACGTTCGGTCGGGATAAGTCCCTGACCGGACCGTACAAACAACGGGTCGCCAAGTACCTGCCGTAGCTTTGCCAATGTATGACTGATCGCCGACTGTGTGACGCCCAACCGGTCAGCGGCCTTGGAAACAGAGCTTTCTTCTAGGATAGTCAGAAAGGTGCGCAGAACCTTGCCGTCGAGATCAGTGAAATCAATTTTACTCATACCATCTATGACTATCCATGAATGGTTTTGTTGTCCACGGAACGATAGGTGATGCGCAAGGATTGGAGGCGCGCAATGGGGATACGCTTTTTCTCGGACAAGGACCGACCGGTTCACATGGGCCCATACCCGCTGGAGCGGTTGGCGCGGCAGGATCAGTTGCCGGACTTGTCCGCGGTAATTCCTATGGGTCGCCTGAGCTTCCATCGTCCCGAACAACCGGAAAGCATTGTCAATGCGATGGGCGAGTTTCAGGCGATGATGGATGCGATCCGGGGCGGGTTCGTAAACCCTGCAATGGCGGAAATCCCCGCCGGCGCCCAAGACAGGGCAGATCACCTGAAGGCATTTGGGTACTTTAATGATGCCTCGATGATGGGATGTGGGCCGCTGCCACCCGAAGCCCTGTTGCCTGAACCCCGGCGCAATCGGGCTATCGACCGGCTGTCCCACGCGCTGCGGACGCGCCAGACCAAGACGCTGGCGTCGGGGATAGATGTCATCATGGCCGATCTGAAAGAAAGCATGGAGGCAGAGCTTGGTTCAATCGACGCTCACCGCCACGCCATTGTGTTCCTGTACGAACATAACCGCGATCCGGACCCGGGTGAGTTGGGCGCGGATTGGATCATGGACGCGCAGGACCACCGCGCGTGCCTGTTGGCGACTGAAAATGCGGTTGTGATTGCCAATTACATCCGATTGCTTGGCTTTGATGCCCGGGCCCATACGGCAATGTCGTCCGAAGTTGATCTGGGAATGTTGGCCGTTGCCTCTGGCCTTGCCTCGGTCGAGGGTGGCGAGGTCATTGTGCCGTGGCTTGGCAAACGTTTCGGGCTGGCCGCTGTCACGACCGAGATGGAGATCGCGCATGACCAACCCTTGCTGCCGTTGGCGCAGCAGCCTTGGTTTCGAACGCAAGGCCCGGCTTGGTGGCTGGGAACCGGGTTTGCCAAGAACGCACTGAACCGCGATCCCTTTGCCAAACGACGATACAAGGACGGCGCGCACCCGTTTGAAAAGCTGAAACGGGTCGACTCGCCCACAACCTATATCGACGAAGAAAATGTGGCCCGCGTCCCCAAACGCGCCGACATGTTTGCCCGTGCGCAATTTGGCGACATGGGCAAGGCGCTGCAAAACGGGGCAAAGGGTGGGCATTATGCCCGAAAAGCCGCGCCCAGCTTTGCCCAACGCCGCGCCTTGGGGGCATTTGTCCTGTTGCAGGACGGTGAAAGCGCCACCGCAGCCAAGCCTACGGACGCAGAACGTAATGCGGCAAACCTCAAGGCAGCAAGTTACTTTCTAGGCGTCGACGCCGTGGGTCTTAGCCGTTGCCCGGAATGGAGCTGGTACTCTCACGACGCAACGGGCGAAGAAATCGTACCGCCGCACGATCAGGCGGTCAGCATGATCATCGATCAGGGCTATGAAACCATGGAGGGCGCAAGCGGCGACGACTGGATCAGTGTCGCCCAGTCCATGCGCGCTTACCTGCGTTTTTCGTTGCTGGGCG
This sequence comes from Ruegeria sp., assembly GCA_051009255.1. Lineage (GTDB taxonomy): Bacteria > Pseudomonadota > Alphaproteobacteria > Rhodobacterales > Rhodobacteraceae > Ruegeria. Next base: position 3,628 of record JBPCWT010000434.1, read on the forward strand.
GTGTTATCGCGCAACAGATTCGAAACCTTGGCTACAAGGCCAAGGCGCATACCGTTATGGATGGCGAGGTTTTGCAGCCTCCGCTGTTGCTGTTGTCTGGTCTGGGCGAAGTCAGCCGCATTGGCGAGGTCATATTGAACCCCTATCTGGGACCACGTCTAAAGTCGGGCGTTGTTACGACCGACATGCCGATGAGCCACGACAAGCCCATCGATTTTGGCCTGCAAACATTTTGCGAATCCTGCAACAAATGCGCACGCGAATGTCCATCGGGGGCGATTACCGCCGGGCCTAAGTTGATGTTCAATGGCTACGAGATTTGGAAATCCGACAGTCAGAAATGCGCAACATACAGGATCACGACACCGGGCGGGGCAATGTGCGGAAGATGCATGAAAACCTGCCCGTGGAACCTTGAAGGTATTTTCAAGGAACGCCCCTTTCGCTGGGCTGCGATGAATATTCCATCCGCTGCGCCAGCGCTGTCGAAACTGGATGATGCGGTGGGCAATGGCGGATTGAACGACACCAAGAAATGGTGGTGGGATATCGAGTTGCAGTCGGACGGCGCGTATCGCCCATCGGTCCACCCGCTGAACCGGCGTGACCTGCAGAAAGACCTGGACCTGAAGTACCAAGATCAGACTCTTGCGGTCTATCCGGCCTATCTGGCCCCGCATCCGTGGCCGTACCCATTCGCTATGGATCGCGAGGCCGGGATCGCGGCCTATGAGGCCATGGTGACAGCGGACGAATACAAGGCCCGAAAAGCGGCAGGGGATATGTCCGTCGTGCACCGTTATCAGATCGCCGGAGACGCGCCGGTGATGCGGGTCGAGTTGACCAAGGTCGACAAAATGACGTCTGATGTGACCAAATACGAGTTTTCGGCGCTCAACGGTGTGCCCTTGCCAGAGTGGAGCGCCGGGGCGCATCTGGACGTTTTGGTTGCGCCAGAATTTCTGCGCCAATACTCGATGTCAGGGGACCCATCGGATCGTTCCACCTATCAGATCGGGGTTCTGCGCGAGGATGAAGGGCGTGGCGGATCAGCCTTGTTGCATCGTATCTTCGACGAAGGGCGCAAAGTTTTCATCTCGAACCCAATCAATCATTTCGAACTGGACGAAACCGCAACAAAGACGTTTTTGATGGGTGGCGGGATCGGCATCACGCCAATGATCGCCTTTGCGCATCGTCTTCACGCGTTGGATAAACCGTTCGCGTTGCATTATTCCGCCAGCTCGCGCGCTGCGGCGGGGTATCTGGCTGATTTGGCCGCTGTCCCGTGGGCTGATCACGTTCATCTGCATTTCTCTGACGAAGGCACGCGTGCCGATTTGGACGCCGTTCTATCCAGGTATCAGGATGGCTGGCACGTTTATACCTGCGGGCTGGATCGGTATATGGATGGGGTCATGCAGGCGGCCGAGAGGCAGGGCTTTCCCGAAGAGGCCCGCCATCTGGAATATTTCTCGGTCCCCGAGCAACCGGAATATGAAAATCACCCCTTTACCCTGAAACTTTCCCGTTCCGGCGAGGAGTTGCCGGTACCGGCTGACAAGGACGCCGCTCAGGTGCTGAACGAGGCCGGTTTTCACGTGGACGTGAAATGTTCGGACGGGATTTGCGGCGTGTGCAAATGCGGTGTGGTTTCCGGGGATATTGAGCATCGGGATTTTGTTCTGTCCAACAAACAACGACAGGGTTCGATCATCCTGTGCCAAAGCCGCGCGGCCGAGCCAGAGGGTGTAATCGAGATCGATCTTTAGATTGTCCCAAAGGGTGCGTCAGGGTCCGAAAAATACATCGCGGATGGCATGGACGCCGCCAAATGGCTGCACTAGGGTCGCACCGAATCCCAGTGAACTCCTGATCTACAGGCGCGAGGTAAACAAATGGAATATCATAGCCCCGCCAGCTTTGCCGAGGCGTCGGCTCTGGCCGCAAGCGCAACAGGCATCACCCGCTTTCTGGCAGGCGGCACCGACGTTCTGGTGCAGTTGCGTTCGGACCTGGTGACGCCAGACACGCTGATAGACATCAAGAAAATCAACGGCGTACAGGATATCGCCCAAAACCCGGATGGCAGCTGGACGATTGGCGTTGCCGCAACCGGAGCCGAGATGAGCGAACATTCCACGCTTGGTCAGGACTGGCCCGGGATCGTCGAGGCGATGGACCTGATCGGTTCGACTCAGGTGCAGGGTCGCGCGACTTTGGCCGGCAACCTGTGCAATGGGTCGCCAGCGGCCGATTCCGTGCCAGCAATGGTTGCGGCAGGTGTGACGGTCTCTGTCACCGGACCTGACGGAGCGCGCGACGTGGCCGTCGAAGATATCCCAACCGGGCCGGGCCGTACGTCACTGGCAAAGGGAGAGTTGATTTCAGCCGTGAACATCCCAGCACGTGGCGACAATGGTGGTGATGCTTACCTACGATTTATTCCGCGGACCGAGATGGATATTGCCGTTGTCGGCGTTGGTGTGAACCTGCGTCTGGATGGCGACAAGATCACTCAGGCGCGTGTATCGCTTGGCGCTGTCGCGCCAACTGTCCTGTTGGTCGAAGATTGTGCCAATGCAATCATCGGTTCCACGCTGGACGACGCCGCGTTGGAGGCGTTGGCAATTGCGGCCTCTGCCGCGTGCAATCCAATCAATGACAAGCGCGGCACTGTCGAGTTCCGCACCGATGTCGCTGGCGTTCTGGCCAAACGGGCCGCAAAAATTGCCTATGCCCGCGCGAAGGGAGAACAAGCATGAACAAGTTTCACGTATCCACCAATGTGAACGGGGATGATGTAGAGTTCTTGTGCGATCCGCGCGAGACGTTGCTGGACTGCCTGCGCGACAAGCTGAACCTGACCGGCGCCAAAGAGGGCTGCGGCACAGGCGATTGTGGCGCGTGCTCGGTCACGGTCGACGGGCAATTGGTGTGCTCGTGTCTGATGCTGGGGGTCGAGGCCGAAGGCAAGCAGATTGAGACGGTCGAAGGCATCGCAGAGGGCGATGTTCTGCACCCCCTGCAAAAGAAGTTTATCGAATACGCTGCCCTGCAGTGTGGTGTTTGCACGCCCGGCATTCTGGTGGCTGCAAAATCGCTGCTGGAAAACAACCCGAACCCAACCGAAGAAGAGGCCCGATATTGGCTGGCTGGCAACCTTTGCCGCTGCACCGGGTATGACAAAATCATTCGCGCCGTGATGGATACGGCTGCTGAACTGCGGGAGGCATCGTAATGGCACTCGACGATCGTAAATCCGAATTCACGTTTGTTGGTACAAGTCCTGACCGCCCGGATGGTCTGGACAAGGTGACGGGCCGCGCCAAGTTCGGCGCGGATGCCCATGCGCCCGGAATGTTGCACGGCGCGATCCTGCGGTCGCCCCATGCACATGCAAGGATCGTGAAAATCGACACGTCCAAGGCCGAAGCGCACAAGGACGTAAAGGCCGTGGTCACACGCGCCGATTTCTCGGACAAGGTTCCATTCAAACCGGGGCTTGAGGGCGAGTTTTGGAACGTTCGGGAAAACGTCATGGCGGGCGAAAAGGCGCTGTATGACGGCCATGCCGTTGCTGCGATTGCTGCAAATTCAGCACTGGCGGCGCGGGACGCGCTGAAGCTGATCGAGGTCGAGTACGAAGTTCTGCCGCACGTCACAGACGTTGACAAGGCCATGGCGCCAGATGCGCCCGTCATCCGTGAAGGCGCGGCCGACTATTCCGTCCCCGAAGGCATGCATCCAAACGTCGTTCGTTATCACGAAAGCGGTCGCGGTGATGTCGAAGCAGGATTTGCCGAGGCCGATCTGGTCATCGAAGACAGCTTTGTCACCGAAGCGGCCCATCAGGGTTATATCGAGCCGCACGCCTGTCTTGCAACGCTGGGCAATGACGGTAAGGGAGAGCTGTGGTGCTGCACCCAAGGTCACTGGCTGGTGCAAAAAACCTGCGCCGCGGTGCTAGGCATGGAAACATCGCAGTTGCGGGTGACGGCCTCGGAAATCGGTGGTGGTTTTGGTGGCAAAACCACGGTGTTCATCGAACCGGTCGCCTTGGCGCTGAGCCGCAAGGCCAACCGCCCTGTCAAGATCGTGATGACGCGTTCCGAAGTGTTCAGAGCAACCGGGCCGACGTCTTCGGCGTCAATGGACGTCAAGATCGGTATGAAAAAGGACGGCACCATTACGGCAGCGCAGGGTACTTTCCGCCTGCAGGGCGGTGCGTTCCCCGGTGCGCCGGGCGATATGACGGCAATGTGCGCCTTTGCGCCCTATAACCTGACAAACGTAAAACAGGTGGGCTATGACGTAATGGCGAACCGGCCCAAACAGGCGGCCTATCGCGCGCCGGGTGCGCCGATGGGGGCATTTGCGGTCGAGTCCGTTCTTGATGAGCTGTGCAACCAACTGGGCCTGGATCCGATTGATGTTCGCCTGAATAATGCAGCGAAAGAAGGCACAAAGGCCAGCTATGGCCCGCGCTATGACCGGATTGGTCTTGTAGAGACATTAGAGGCCGCCAAGGCGCATCCACATTATGCCGCGCCGCTGAAACCGGGGCAGGGGCGCGGGGTTTCCTGTGGCTTCTGGTTCAACCACGGTGGCGAAACCAGTGTCTCGCTGGCCCTGTCCGAGGATGGCTCTGCCCAGCTGATGGTTGGTACACCCGATATCGGTGGCTCGCGTGCCTCGATGGCGCTGATGGCGGCGGAGGTTCTGGGCATTCCCTACGAAAACATCCGGGCCACCGTCGCGGACACCGCCACCCTTGGGTACAATGACGTATCCCACGGCTCGCGCGTGACATATGCCAGTGGTCTGGCGACGATCAAGGCCGCGCGCCACGCTGTTGAACAGCTGTGCGCACGCGCCGCGGCCAAATGGGACATCCCACCCGATGCGGTGAAATGGGAAGACGGGTGCGCGGTTCCCTCTGGTCCGAATGCGGGTGATTTTGAACCTCGTCCGCTTGCTGACATCACCGCCGAAATGGGTCCGAACGGCGGCCCAATCTCGGGCCATTTCGAAGCGACGCCAGAAGGCGCGGGCGTATCGTTCGGAACACATATCGTGGACGCCGAGGTTGACCCTGAAACCGGTAAAACCAGCATCACCCGCTACACAGTCATTCAGGATGCTGGCAAGGCGATCCACCCGGCTTATGTCGAAGGCCAGTACCAGGGTGGCGCGGTGCAGGGGATCGGCTGGGCACTGAACGAAGAGTATGTTTATGGCGAAGATGGTCGCTTGCAGAACTCGATCTTCCTTGACTATCGAATCCCGGTTGCAAGCGACCTGCCGATGATTGACACGGTGATTGTCGAAGTGCCCAACCCCGGCCACCCGTTTGGTGTGCGCGGTGTTGGTGAAACCGGCATCGTTCCTCCATTGGCGGCCATTGCCAATGCCGTTTCAAACGCCGCAGGCGTGCGGATGCGGCAATTGCCGATGTCGCCGCCGCGTATCCTGGCGGCGCTAAAGGAAAATGGTTGAGGTCCATTTATGGTCCGGCCTCCGGTCATTGACCGGGGGCCGCGAAGTGGTCGAGGTCGAGGCCACAAATACCGGGGAACTTCTCCGCGAATTGGTGCGTGCCTATCCACAGTTGCAGGCCCCGATCGACGCAGGCGTATCCATCGCCATCGACGGGCGCATCATCGCGTCTGGCCTGTCAGAGCCTGTTTCCGAAAACAGCGAAGTCTACCTGATGCAGCGCCTTCGCGGCGGGTAATCAAGTCACAAAATGAGCCTAGTTCAGGGCGCGGACCGGTGTTCGAAACGCCGCTGTCCGCTATCCAGATTTGTCGGCAACGTTTTTTTAAGTATGCTTTTTTGTTTTCCGCTGCCAAAATTCCGACACCTTTTTGCAGTCGAACCGATGAGGAAATACAAGAACGCTGCGAGGAAAATGGCTTGCCGCTGTAATTGGACAACTCTTGTTCACTTGCAGCAAACGAAATAACCGAAATCGTTGGAAACCAACTTTTTCGTAGCTTGGACGAATTAAATTCAGCGGAGAAACAGCCATGAAGATCATTGGCTACATGTTCAAAATCGTAATCGGCCTGGGACTGGGTTTGTTGACAAGTCTTGTCATGATACCCGCATTCGCGACATTCCACTCAGAGGGTGAAAGTACATCTTCTTATGCAATGATTATCGTGACCTTGGCGGTTGCGGCCTTGTGTGTGTTTGCACCTACGATACGCCGGGCAATTGGACGCGGTTTCCTGTCATTGGGAGTGGCGTTCTTTATACTGCCGATATCCGCGATGCTGCTCACTGGCCGCGTTGCCACGGAAACGATGGAAGAAACGAACGATGCGGCAACCGCAGTTGGCGCGGCCATTGGTGGTGGATTGATGACAGGAATGTCCACTGTTGTCGGTTTCTTTATGGGGACAGTTTTTGTAGTGCTCAGCCTGGTGATGCTGTTGGGCGGGCGTAAAGAAGTTGTTGTCGTCGAAAAGAAAACAACCTGACGCGTCTCAATTGCCGAAATCGTCACCTGCAAGCACCCTGCGAGAGCTATGACGTTTGGTGGAGTGAAGACTGTTCGGGAAGTTAAAAACTGAACAGCTGACGGTTTCTATAAATACTAGAGAAACCAAATTCGCGCGGCTGAGTTGCCGTTTTCACTCCAACCAGCCGCGCGATACTTCAATCGAATTTGAGTGTTCTTAGATACTCCACGCGTACCAATGCCGGCAGAACTTGGTTCACGACAGGATAAGAATCCCATCTTGCGTGATCTGGTTTTAGTG
>JBPCWT010000435.1:0-7486 GCA_051009255.1 Ruegeria sp.
GCCCAGGCCTCTAGAACGGAACTGTACTTGTCCAAAAGGGAAGTGCCCGCTTCATTCATCGACGAGAGTTGTGTTCTCAGCCTTTCTTCCTGTGAACCTTCCGTTGCTAGAACGCCAAGGTTTGTGCGCGCTACTTCCTCAAGTTGATCGCGCACGTGACCCTGCCAAGCACTGGCCGCTTCCGACAATTCGTCGGCCGTCAGCGGAACCAGCAATATTTCAAGTTCGGACGGCGAGATTGAAATGTCGGAGACCTGTGTAAGAAGATCATCCTGGGGTTCTTCGGTCGCTTCCTGAGCGAACAACGGTAAAGCAGCCGAAAAAACAGTCGCCGCAAAAATCAGGCCAGCAACCAACCAAAAGACAAGTCTATTCATAATTCTGTCCCTGTTTTTCAAATCTCTTCGAGGCCCAAAGAGAGATTTGTTCGTTCAAATTGAATATTCACATTTTTGAACACTAGGCTTTGTAGTTGATAAGGACAAACCAACCCTGCACCAAATGCTAAATAAAACGACTTGGTCGTTGCGGTTGCTATGTGTCGTTCAATCAAAATACCGAACCCAAAGCACAGAGGGCTGCTTTTCCGGTGATTTTTCAACCCAATATTACCAACTAGCCCGCCACACCGGACTCATCATAATTCTTGGTCATATCTGCTTTCGAAGGGAGCGAGTAAACCAGAGCAAGCCCAATTGTCGCCAGTGCGGCCAACGACATAAATGCATATTGGTAAGATCCGGAAACGTCAAAAATCCAGCCTGCCAAGATCGGCCCGATCGCACCGCCTAAAGTTCCAAAGAACAATATGGTTCCGAAAATGGAACCGTGGGAACGCATTCCGAAATACTCGGCTACAAGTGGGGAAACCACGGTGAACAAACCACCATGGCTGAACCCATAAAACGCGACGACCACGAACAACAGCACGTGTGATGACACCCCCACAAAGGAAACAAGACTTCCCAGTAAGACAGCAAAACAAATTAAAAATGCCCTTTTGCTGCCTATTCGATCCGCCAGGGTGCCCACACCCAATCGGCCAGCAATACTTGTAGCGCCCAGAACTGACAGCAATGTCGCGGCTTTAGGCGTTGTCATGCCAAGGTCTGTTCCGTGCACCGCCAAATGGGTTGGTACTGTCATCATTGATGGAAAGAACATGAACTGGATGGCGCACAGTGACCAAAAAACGCGGGTTGCGCGGGCTTGGGCATAGCTGAAACCTCCGCCCGGTCCGTCCCAACCGGTGTTGAGAGCGGTCGGAGGGCGTTTCATCGACAAGGCGGCGATAAGCAACAAGATAACTGCACCGCACCCAAGTATTGCAAACGTTTCGCGCCATCCGAAGGTAAGGAGCAGATAGGCCGCCACCGGTGGCATCAACACCTGACCTAATGCGGTGCCGGATTTTACTACGCCTGACATGATCCCACGTCGCTTATCAAACCAGCGGGCAATGGTCGAAAGCGTAACAACGTCATGTGCCCCCAGACCCAGTGCAATGAAAACACCGAAGATGGCAAACATCTGCCATTGGGCCGAAACCTGCGACAACAGGATAAACCCAATCCCATAGGCCACCCCGCTGACGCCGAGTACAAATCGAGGCCCGTACTTGTCATTCATACGACCCGCAAATATCGCCAATACGCCCATAATGAAAAAAGACAACGAAGATGCGCTGGACAAAAATGTGCGCGACCAGCCGAACTCTTGCTGCAAGGGGTTGAAAAACAACCCGTATGAAAACAGCAGACCAATCACGGTGAATTGCGTCAAACAAGCGCCAAACAGCACCTTGTAGCGAGTTTCCAGCAAGTTACTTTCCTCTTTGGGACGCTGCCATTGGCCGCGCTAGTTTGAGCATGCCCAGTAGGTTCGGGCAAGCGAGCTATTGGGCTACGAGTCTGAACCCATGCGTTGAGGCGGGCAGAACTGCCGCGCCAGAAAAGAAAAAAGCCAGCCGAGGGGCTGGCTTTAATAATTAGACTATTCCGACCAAAATCGTGCGGACAAACCCATCAGTTAAACGGTCGCGCCTTTTTGGCGAATGGCTGATCCGACAGTGCCCGCCATAACACCCACGACAATGGCAATCACCAGTTCGATCATTTCAACATTTGCGAATTTCCAGTGGGCGAAAACGAGGGTTTCGAATATACCAACAATGCCACCCATAACGGCGCCCAACCAGAGTTTCCGCGTCATCATACCCAATGCAAGGCCCAGAATGCCTGGCAAGCTCAGGACGTTTCCGCCAATGGTTCCAAGTAGTTCCAGCATATCTATACCTGCACCTTATTCCGAAACGTTGCTAAGGAAAGACCGAATGCCTTCACCACTTACCGATGCGTGCTGCAACGGAGCAGGGGTGATGCCAAGAGTCTCGACTACTTTTTGATACTCTTCCAGATAGTCCGGCGGCAGGCTGTGGGCGATGCCCTGGTGACAGTCAATACACGTCATACCCTCGTCAAGCGCGCGCTGGTGCTCGGACGCTGCGCGGTTCTCTTGAATGGTAAAATCCATGTACTCGAAGCTGTGGCAGTTTCGGCATTCGCGGCTGTCGGATGCTTTCATCTTTTTCCACACAGCCGAAGCCATTTGCAGGCGATGCTCTTCGTATTTTTCCGGAGTGCTGATGGTGCCTGCAAGTTCGTGATAGACATCTTTCACGGCCATGATCTTGGCTTTGATCTTGTGGTTCCATTCGTGGGGGACGTGGCAATCAGAACAGATCGCGCGGACGCCCGAATGGTTATTATAGTGGATCGTTTCACGATACTCGCCCAAATTGGTTTCCATCGTGTGGCATGACACGCAGAATTCCTCTGTGTTGGTCATCTCAAGCGTCCAGTGAAATCCACCCCAAAAGAGGATGCCTGCCAAAAAGCCTGCAAGCATAATGAATCCAGCGCTGAATGCAGCAGCGGGTGTCCAGAACCAGGTCCAAATTCGACGAATCCAGCCTTGTTTCTTGGGGGAGTCTGCCATGTGGGTGCTCCTTTCTGCCTTAGTTTGGCTTAGTTACCCGCAGAGGGCCGAAAAACGTTGTCGACAAGGGCAGGGGCATCCGCCTGAGGTACGTGACATTGATTGCAGAAGTACCGGGTTCCTGCGATCTGGTCCAGTTCGTTCCCATCCCGATCCAGATAGTGCGTCATGGACAGGGTCGGCGCATTACGCTCGCCGGCTTTGGTCCAGTCATGGCAAGACAAGCACTGATTGGTGCGAACATCGATTTGGTACTGTTCGATCTTATGAGGGATAAGTGGCGGCTGTTGGCGATAGTTCCGCTGCATTCGACCTTCGACATTGCGGTGGATCTGGTCGAGGACGACCGGTTCGTCGACTTCGGCCCCGCGCAACGTGGTGACTTGCGCCGACTGCGCCAAGGCCAAGCCGCTAAGGATCAGCGTCGGTATCAGCGCGAAAGCACCTAACAGAAACGGCTTTTTCATTTTGTTTCTCCCTCAGATAGGTCTGGCTGCGCGCGACTCTGGCGCGACAACTGGATCGGATGGTTCGGCGACGCGATCGTCAAACCGATTGGTAAAATTGAAAACATCGACCGCACAAACGTCGATGCAACGACCGCAGTTCGTGCAGTCGGGTGTAAGGATCAGCGGGGTAGAGCCCGGTTTTCCTTTTAAGGCTGGCGATATCACCTGATTTTCCGGGCAGACCGCGTAACAGTCCATGCAATCGTCGCACGCCGATCGGTTTGCCGCACTGACACGCAGCAGGCTTTTGAAACCTATCAACCCGTAGAAAGCACCAACGGGGCAGATGTGGCCGCACCAGCCACGCCGGGCAACGAATAAATCAAAGACGAATATCGCCGCGATCATCGCCCAGACAAACCCCATCCCGAACACTAGGCCTCGGTGGAGCATTGTGATCGGGTTGACGATTTCCCACGCAATAACGCCAGTCAGACCAGATACGACAAGAGCCGTCGCCAAGATCCAAAGTCGCGTTTCGCGCTTTGGCTGCCAGCCCTTTTGCACTCCTAACCGCGCGTGCAGCCAGTGCGCGGCGTCGGTTACTGGATTGATCGGGCAAACCCACGAGCAATATACCCGGCCGCCCAAAAGGGCGTAGGCTACAAGCACGATCAATCCACCGATCAACGCTGTCAGTTCCGGCGTGTGTCCCGCAACAAGGCTTTGCAACAATAAAAATGGGTCGGTTAACGGAAGGAGGCCAAGCGTCAGTGAACCGGCGATGTTGCCCTGCACAATCCAAATGCCAAACCACGGACCAACAAGAAACAGCAGCAAAAAGAATGCCTGACTAGCGCGACGCAGGACAAGGAAGCGGTTTGCACCGAACCATCCCTTTACTTCGCGCGCCTCTTGGCCAACGCGCAGCTGCGCCCGGGCACTCATGGAGAAACCTCCGGCAGCTTGAAAGTCGGTTCAAACCCGCCCGGCGCAGTCAGATTGTCAGTGCCGGGTCCGGGCAATCGGTCGGGCAAGTCGATTACGCCTTCGACCAACGGGCCACCCTTGGCCGCTTTTTCTTCCCAACCCTTCAGATAATGTTCTGCCGCAGTTCCGCGTGCCAGTCTTATTGGCAAGACCTTGATCGCAGCTTCGGGTAAGACACAGCTTTTTTCGCAAACTCCGCACCCTGTGCAATGGTCAGCATGTACCGTGGGCGCAAAGATGGCGTGATGCCCCGAGCTGGTATTGTGCGATGTTTCCAGCGTAATTGCCTCGTCTATAACAGGGCAAACGCGATAACAGACATCGCAACGAAGACCCAGAAAATTCAGGCAGTTTTCCTGATCGACCAGTACAGCAACACCCATCTTGGCGTCGTCGATGTTATCAAGCGACGGGTCAAGTGCACCTGTAGGGCAGGCAGCAACGCACGGGATGTCATCACACATCTCGCAGGGAACCTGCCGCGCGGTAAAATAGGGGGTACCCGTTGCCACCGAGTCATGTCCCAATTCAGCCAGCTTTAGCGTGTCATAAGGGCATTCGCGTACACACAGGCCGCAGCGAATGCAGGCCGACAGAAAATCGTCCTCCGGCAAAGCACCCGGCGGGCGCAGCGCTTCGGCCGGCAGCGCACGGGCGTTGCGCGCCAAATACGCCAACAACGATCCGGCGACAACGCAGCCACCCGCCACGCGCGCCGTATCATTTAGAAAACGGCGCCGTTCGGTCGAAAGGGGCTTGCCAGCAAGGGACATCGGGGCTTCCTCAGCTTACCTTGTCGACAATTATGCTCGCTCGATTTTGCAAGCGCATTTCTTGAAGTCGGTTTCCTTTGACAGCGGACAAGTCGCATCAAGTGTCAGTTTGTTTGTCAACTGACCTTCGTCAAACCAAGGCATAAAGACCAGGCCGCGTGGCATCTTGTTTCGGCCACGGGTTTCAACCCGGCTTGTGACTTCTCCGCGCCGCGTAGACAGGACGATTTCCTGACCCCGGCGTAGCCCGCGGGATTTCGCGTCTTCAGGATGCATATAAACAACCGCCGCTGTATAGGCCCGGTGTAGTTCCGGGACACGACGTGTCATAGAACCGGAATGCCAGTGTTCCAGAACCCGACCAGTGCATAGCCACAGATCAAACTCCTCATCCGGCTCTTCTGCCGCAGGTTCATATGGCGCGAAGATAATATTGGCCTTGCCGTCTTTCTTGCCATAGAACGCCACGTCCGAACCTTCGGGAACGTAGGGGTCGAACCCTTCGCGGAAGCGATACAGCGTTTCTTTACCGTCAACGACCGGCCAGCGAAGGCCTCGGGCCTGATGATAGGTATCGAATGGCGCAAGATCGTGAGCATGCCCGCGTCCAAAGTCGGCATACTCCTCAAAAAGGCCTTTTTGTACGTAAAAACCAAAGTGTTCGGCCTCGTCGTTGTCAAAGCCTTCGGCAGTTTCTGACAAAGGATACTTATCTACATTTCCATTGGCATAGAGCACGTCGAACAGTGTCTTGCCGGCAAGTTCGGGTTTCTTGGCAACTAATTCTTCGCCCCAAACTTCCTCGACCGTGAAACGCTTGGAAAACTCCATCAACTGCCACAGGTCCGACTTGGATTCACCGGGTGCCTTGACTTGCTGGCGCCAGAATTGTGTGCGCCGCTCGGCGTTGCCATAAGCACCTTCTTTTTCAACCCACATTGCGGTGGGCAAAATCAGGTCAGCCGACATAGTGGTGACTGTTGGGTAAGGATCAGAAACCGCAATGAAGTTTTCTGGATTACGGTAACCGGGATACCCCTCTTCGTTCAGGTTGGGGGCGGCTTGCATGTTGTTGTTGCATTGCACCCAGTAAGCGTTCAGATCGCCGTCCTTCAGTTTGCGGTGCTGGAGCACGGCGTGAAAACCGGGCTTTGCTGGGATGGTTCCTTCTGGGACATTCCACGCGGTTTCACAAATTTGGCGGTGCTCGTCATTCGCCACAACCATGTCTGCTGGCAGTCGGTGAGCAAATGTTCCGACCTCACGCGCCGTGCCGCAGGCCGATGGTTGACCCGTCAGCGAGAAGGGAGAGTTGCCGGGTTCTGAAATTTTGCCAACTAACAGGTGCACGTTGTACATCAGTGAGTTCACCCAAGATCCCCGCGTGTGCTGGTTAAAGCCCATGGTCCACAAGCTCATGACCTTGCGGTTCGGGTCGGCGTATTCCTTTGCCAGCTTTTCAAGCTGTGCTGCCGGTACACCAGAAAGCTCTGACACGTAGTCCAGCGTGTAATCGGCAACAGACGCGGCATACTCGTCAAAACTGATGGTTTCCAGCTTGCCCGAATTTGGATTTTCGGCGGCTTCCTGCAGTGGGTTGTTGTCGCGCAGGCCGTACCCAATGTCGGTCGCTGTCTTGGTAATGTTAACGTGCTTGTTAACGAAGTCCTCGTTGACCGCGCCGGTCTGAATGATGTGGTTGGCGATGTAGTTCAGGATCGCCAGATCGGTCTGCGGTGCAAAAATCATTCCATTATCGGCCAGTTCGAAGGAACGATGCTCGAACGTTGACAGAACATGAACCTGGCTGCCCGGTTTGGTCAGGCGGGTGTCCGTCAGGCGGGACCACAGGATTGGGTGCATTTCAGCCATGTTTGAACCCCACAGCACAAATGTATCCGCGTGCTCCAGGTCGTCATAGCAGCCCATAGGTTCATCAATGCCGAATGTTCGAATGAAACCGACCACAGCCGATGCCATACAGTGACGCGCGTTCGGGTCGATGTTGTTCGAGCGGAAGCCAGCCTTCATAAGTTTCGATGCGGCGTAACCTTCCCAGACCGTCCACTGACCCGAGCCGAACATACCCACGCTGGTCGGGCCCTTTTTCGCCAGTGCTTCTTTCCATTTTTCTGCCATCACGTCGAAGGCTTCGTCCCACGATACAGGCTCGAACTCGCCATTCTTGTCGTAGACGCCATTCGTTTTGCGCAGCAATGGCGTGGTCAGGCGGTCCTTGCCGTACATGATTTTGGACAGGAAATAGCCCTTGATGCA
>JBPCWT010000436.1:0-6264 GCA_051009255.1 Ruegeria sp.
GCCAAAGGATAGAAGACTGATAAGAGCAGTTTCCGGAGAAGCAATATGACCGCCCCAAAACCCGTTGTTCTGTGCATTCTAGATGGCTGGGGCCTGTCAGAAGAGAAGCAGGCCAACGCGCCCTATCTGGCAAATACACCAACTTTTGATGCAATCATGTCGAACGGGCCAAGCGCCCGGCTGATTACGCATGGCCCCGACGTGGGGCTGCCCAGCGGTCAGATGGGCAATTCCGAAGTTGGTCACACGAGTATCGGCGCGGGCCGTATTGTGGCGATGGATCTTGGGCAAATCGATCTGGCAATCGAAGATGGATCGTTTTTCGAAAACGCGGCGCTTGGGGACTTCATTTCCACGGTCAAGGCATCTGGTGGCACGGCACACCTTATGGGCATGGTTTCAGATGGTGGCGTACACGGGCATCTGAACCATATCATTGCCGCCGCCCGGGCCATTACTGCAGCCGGGGTTCCGGTTGCATTGCACGCGATCACGGATGGGCGCGATGTGGCGCCGAAATCTGCCTTGGGATACATCGCTGAACTGGAGAATAAACTTCCGACCGGTGCCAGTGTCGTCACTGTCACCGGTCGGTATTATGCGATGGACCGCGACAATCGGTGGGAGCGGGTCAGCAGAGCCTATGACGCAATTATCAGCGGCAAAGGCCGTAGTATCGACACCGCGAAGCTGGCAGTAGATCATGCCTATAATCACTCGGAAAGTGACGAGTTCATCACCCCAACAGTCCTGAACGGATACGAAGGCGTCAAGGATGGAGACGGTTTCTTTTGCCTGAATTTTCGTGCTGATCGGGCTCGCGAAATTCTGCGGGCAATTGGCGAGCCGGGATTTGCCGAATTCGACACCGGGTCGCGGCCAGGATTGTCCGCGCTATTGGGAATGGTCAAGTATTCAGACGGGCACAATGCCTATATGACAACGGTCTTTCCAAAACGAAATATCGAAAACACATTGGGGGCGTGGGTCGCTAAGCAGGGGTTGCGCCAGTTTCGGCTGGCCGAAACCGAAAAATACCCACATGTGACGTTCTTTCTGAATGGCGGCAGGGAAGTCCCCGAGGAAGGCGAAGACCGGTTTATGCCAAAATCACCCAAGGTGGCGACCTATGACCTGCAACCGGAAATGTCCGCGGCAGAGGTTACCGACAAATTCGTCGAGGCAATCAATTCCGGTTATGACCTGATCGTGACGAATTATGCCAACCCGGACATGGTTGGCCACACAGGCTTTTTGCAGGCGGCGATAAAGGCGTGCGAGGCCGTGGATCAGGGATTGGCAAAGGTGGTTGCCGCACTGAAAGGGGCCGGGGGGGTAATGATCGTTACCGCAGATCACGGCAACTGCGAGGTTATGGTCGACCCAAAATCTGGCGGGCCACACACGGCACACACGTTAAACCCGGTTCCGGTTGCCATGGTTGGGGGTCCCCCAAACGCGATCCTGCGCAATGGCAGGTTGTCTGACCTGGCGCCCACGCTTCTTGAGCTGATGAACCTGCCCACACCTCCCGAAATGACAGGCAAGAGCCTGTTATCATGAAAGCCCTTGCTGCATTTGCAACAGTGATGTGTCTAACCGCGCCAACCTTGGCACAGTCCGACACGGCACAGGCGGCTTTGGACGCATCGCAAATGCTGGAACAGGCCTCGGTTTCGCTGACCGAGGCTGACAGCGCGCGCGACCGGGTTCGTGCATTGACCGAAACCATTCAGGCCTACGAAGCAGGGCTTGCCGCAATGCGTGAAGGGCTGCGCAAGGCCGCCACGCGCGAAGCTCAGTTAACCGCCGAACTGAGAGTGCGGGAAAAAGAAGTCTCGCAATTGCTTGGGGTGTTGCAGACCATCGAAACCACTGCGCCACCGGTTCTGATGTTGCACCCATCCGGTCCGCTTGGCGCGGCCCGGACCGGAATGATGTTATCCGAAGTAACCCCCGGCCTGAACGCGCAAGTACAGGCGTTGTCCGAAGATTTGGAAGAGGTCAAAACGTTGCGCCAACTGCAACAAAGCGCAGCCAATACGTTGACCAACGGCCTGACCGGCGTTCAGACGGCGCGAACAGAGCTGAGCAAAGCAATCGCGGATCGCACAGACCTGCCACGCCGTTTTGTCGAAGACCCGGTGCGCACGGCCATTTTGATTTCGTCAACGGAAACACTGGATGGCTTTGCCAGTGGTCTTTCCGAAATTTCAAATACCGAGATCGCCGTGACAAATGCCGACATCTCGGGTCTCAAGGGGCAGATTGACCTGCCCGTTCAGGGGATACTGCTTCATCGGGCGGGTGAAACGGACGCAGCGGGCGTAACCCGTCCGGGTATTGTACTGGGCGTGCGCCCCCGTGCGCTGGTTATCTCGCCAACTGCGGCCACGATCCGTTATCGTGGGCCGCTGCTGGAACTGGGAAATGTTGTGATCCTGGAACCCCAGCCCGACCTTCTGTTTGTGTTTTCCGGTCTGAGTGAAGTGTTCGGAGAGACCGGACAAGTGATCCCAAGGGGCAGTCCAATCGGTCTTATGGCTGGTGAAACCCCGGAAATCGGCGCAATTCTGTCAACAAGCAGTGATGGCACTGGAACTGACCGGTCAGAAACGCTCTATATAGAGGTAAGAGAACAAAACAGCCCCGTGGACCCCGCGACGTGGTTTCAAACGGATAAGGATGGATAAACGAGTATGAAGAAATTTTTGATGGCCGGTCTGGCCGGAACATTGGCAGGTATTATTGCGACGACGCAGATCGCCGGCCCGCTGCTGGCACAAGAAGCGGAAAGCAAGGCCAGTGTGTACCAGCAACTGGATCTGTTTGGCGACATTTTCGAACGTATCCGCGCCCAGTATGTTGAAAAGGTCGAACCCGAAGAACTGATCGAGGCCGCGATCGACGGCATGCTGACATCGCTTGATCCGCATTCCAGCTATCTTTCGCCCGACGACGCCGAAAACATGCGCGTGCAAACACGGGGCGAATTTGGCGGCCTGGGCATCGAAGTCACGCAGGAAGAAGGTTTCGTCAAAGTCGTATCACCCATCGACGGTACTCCTGCTGACGAGGCCGGGATCGAAGCGGGCGATTTCATTACTCACGTAGATGGCGAAAGCATTCTGGGCCTGACGCTGGACAAGGCCGTGGACCTGATGCGCGGACCGGTGGGTTCCGAAATTATCATTACCGTGGTGCGTGAAGGAGAACCTGAACCCTTTGACGTCACCATCGTTCGGGACACGATCAAACTGACCGCAGTGCGCGCCCGAACTGAAGGCACAAGCGTCGTTCTGCGGGTGACTACGTTCAACGATCAAACCTTTCCAAACCTGAAGGAAGGGCTTGAAGAACAGATCGAAGATGCCGGTGGGATCGACAAGATCAACGGTGTCGTTCTGGACCTGCGCAACAATCCCGGTGGTTTGCTGACGCAGGCGATCAAGGTCTCTGATGCGTTCCTCGACAAAGGCGAGATCGTTTCAACACGCGGACGCAACCCCGAAGAAGGCGAACGTTTCAACGCAACCCTTGGTGATCTGGCCGAAGGCAAGCCTATTGTTGTTCTGATCAATGGCGGTTCGGCGTCGGCGTCGGAAATCGTGGCCGGTGCGCTGCAAGACCATCACCGGGCCATCGTTGTCGGCACCAAGAGCTTTGGCAAAGGATCAGTACAAACCGTCATGCCGTTGCGCGGTGACGGGGCCATGCGCCTGACCACCTCGCGTTATTACACACCGTCCGGGCGCTCGATCCAGGCATTGGGTGTCAGCCCGGACATTATAGTCGAGCAACCGCGCCGCGCGCTGGACGAAGAAGAGGACGAGGCGGATGACCGCACCCGGTCCGAAGCCGATCTTCGTGGCAGCCTGAACAACGACAGTTTAAGCGAGGATGAAATTCGACAGATCGAAGAGGACCGCGCCAAGGCAGAGGCGACGGCAGAACTGCGCGAAGAGGATTACCAGTTGGCCTACGCAATCGATATCCTCAAAGGTTTGTCGGCGTTCAACCCGATCCAGCAATCTCAGTAATCTATAGCAATGCCGGGACCGTCATCACGCGGTCCCGGTCAGGCCTGCACTTTGTGCAGTTTGGCCTCATCCAGCATCAGGGCCAAAACTAACCCGACCATCGCGGACAACGTGGCGAAAAGAAATGCCATGTCCATGCCGCTGTCGAACGCGCTTTTGATTGCGGATCTTATCACTTCGGCATCCGCAGAACTCACACGGTCCAGTATGGCATGCGCCGACTTTGTCGCCAGCGTGCCCCCGTTCAGGGCTTTCTGGTCTGCCAGCGACAGGTCAACGTTTGACGCAGTCAGTTGTGAGCCTAGCCGGGACAGGCTGACCATGTACATGATCGCGGTGGCCAGCGCGACTGCAACGGCCCCATAAACCAAATGCACCATAAAGCTCAGGCCACCGACCAAACCTGCGCGCTCCGGCTTGACCGCGCAAACCGCAGCTGTTCCAGACGGCCCCACCGTAAGCGTCGCGCCCAACCCGATCAGGGCCATCCCCGGCAGTATCTGGTAGTATCCAAGCGCATTGGGCATCAACACCACGCTCGCAGCGCCTGTTGTGATTGCCACATACCCCCAGAACAACAGTCTTTTTGGGCCATAATCATTGTATAGCGTACCTGACAGAACCGACCCCACGGCCAAAAGCAGTGTCAGCGGCGCCAACCCAAGCGCGGATTCGAACGGTGTCCAGCCCAGCGATTTCTGCATGTACTGCGGAAAATACAAAAGCGCGATGAACGCCGCCGGAACGTTCACCGCGTTCAGGGCCAGCGTTATCATGAACTCTCTGTTCTGCATCATCTGCGGCATCATCAGCGGTTCACGGACGCGTTTTTCGACCTTTGGAAACAAAAAGAGCAATGCTGCGCTGGCGGCAAACATCAGCAGAACAGGGACCGAGGACCAACCCAAATCCGCGCCGACATCTAATCCGTACAGTAAGAACAAAACAGCGATCGACAGAACCACCATACCGGCAAAATCCACGTGTTCGCCCTGTTTGTGCTGTTTCTCTCGCGGCATCAAAATGCGCAGCGTTACCATGGAAACAAGGGCGAAAAAGACGTTTGCGACAAAGAACAGCCGCCAGTCGCCCAGATCGACAACCGCGCCACTTATCATGGGTCCGAATACATTTCCGCTGGTGATTCCAGCAAGAATTAAGCCCATCACCAATGGCCGATGTTCAGGCGTTGCAACCCTTGTCGCCCCAAATGCCAGCGTGCAGGGCCAGATAAAGCCCGAACCGATACCTTGAATTGCGCGCGCCGCGATCAAAAACGGCAGCGACGGCGACATAAGACAAGCAACCGAGGCGACAAGAAAAATCACCAGCCCGATCATCAGCACCCTGCGGTGCCCGTACATGTCGCCAAAGCGTCCACCTGCCACCATCGTCATGGCAAAAAACAGCGCGTAAATGTTCAACACCCATTGCGTACTGGTAATGTCCGCATCGAACGCATTCTCGATTGATGGGATCAACATCAAGGCGCCCGTGAAATCAATCCCGATTCCAAAAGCAGTCACCATTAGGGCGATGACCTTGGGAATACTGCTGCGATCCATGAGGTCACCATAATTGGGCCCGATGGCCAAATGTTACATTACCGATTCATGAAAAAATAGATAAAACAGAGTATTAGAAATTCCTGGCCTGAATGAGATTGGATGGCGTCAGCGAAAAGCCTCAGTCAGTATTGGCGCAATGGTTGCGAAATGCGCGTTTCAGCATGTCCAGTTCTGCCCGCAACAATTCAACCTCGGCCCTAAGGTCATCTGCAGCCGGCTCTCCGGCGATGATTGTCAAAGACCCCAACTGCAGGCCCGACGCCATGTCAAAAGCCACAAGGCAGTGCACGCCTTCTGAAAGCACAGAAACTGGCACCGTAATGCGAAGGTTCCACCCATCTTGGGCTTTTGTCTGCTCGACCCCATCCAACACGACATCAAGGTGCCGTATCTCGATCTGCGGTTCGTTTTCAAACGAAACGTGCGCTTCCCAGATGCCGCTTTCAAACCGTACTGTCGTCAGCTTGTATGATGACATTCCTTGGCCCATTACAAATCAGCCCGGTGGTGGCGGCACAGGGTCACGTCGCGCAGATAGATATGGTTCATTTGGGGATTGCTGAAAATCAGGTCCAGCCAGATTTTCTCGATCCTTTGCTCATTCAGATTGGCAAACGCTAGGTCGAAATCCACGCCAACGGATTCTTTCGAAACGT
>JBPCWT010000437.1:0-19986 GCA_051009255.1 Ruegeria sp.
CCGAAGAGATCAAGCAACCCAAGCGCCGTCAAACGCTGATTGAAAATCGTGAACAGATCGAGTTGTCGAAAAAGCTGGTTCAGCTGGACGAGGGAACACCGCTGGATTTCTCGCTGGAGGATTTGGAAGTTCGGGACCCCGAGCCGGAAACGCTTATGGCGTTCCTGGCCGAAATGGAGTTCCGAACGCTGACCAAGCGAATTGCGGACAAGCTGGGTGTAGAGGCACCGGTGATTGCGGACGCGCCGCCACCAGCGGCTGAAGAGGAAGAGGCAGCAGTCGCCCCATTTGACGCGTCAAAATACGAATGTGTGCGTGATGCTGCTGCCTTGCAAAAGTGGATTGAACAAGCCTATGAACGTGGCTGGGTTGCGGTGGATACAGAAACCACAGGTCTGAACGAGATGATTGCGGATCTGGTGGGGATTTCGTTGTCTATAGAACCGGGTGAGGCCTGTTACATCCCGCTGACGCATCGGGAGGGCGTAAGCGACGATTTGTTCGGGTCGGACGCGCTGGCCGAGGGGCAAATGCCGCTGGATGAGGCGCTGACATTGCTAAAGCCGGTGCTTGAAGACCCTTCGATCCTGAAGATCGGGCAGAATATGAAGTATGATGCCAAGATATTTGCCCGTTACGGTGTGAATGTAGCGCCGATCGATGACACGATGCTGATGTCTTATGCGATGCATGGCGGCGAACATGGGCACGGGATGGACACGCTCAGCGAACGGTATCTGGGTCATACTCCCATTCCAATCAAACCCCTGTTGGGATCGGGCAAGTCGGCAATCACCTTTGACAAGGTTCCGATCGACGAAGCAACCGCTTATGCCGCCGAAGACGCGGATATCACCCTGCGTCTGTGGAAGCTGTTCAAACCGCAACTGCACAAGGTTCAGGTGACCACGGTTTACGAAACCCTGGAGCGTCCGCTGGTACCTGTTCTGGCCGAGATGGAGATGCATGGCATCAAGGTAGACCGCGAAGTTCTGTCGCGGATGTCCAACGCATTTGCACAAAAGATGGCGGGGCTGGAGGCCGAAATCCACGAATTGGCGGGTGAGAATTTCAATGTCGGCTCGCCGGCCCAACTGGGCGAAATCCTGTTCGACAAAATGGGGCTGGAGGGCGGAAAAAAAGGTAAGACCGGCAAGTATTCCACCGGCGCAGATATCCTAGCGGATTTAGCGACCGAGCATGAATTGCCGCGCCGCGTTCTGGACTGGCGGCAATTGTCCAAACTGAAATCGACCTACACCGACGCGCTGCAAACCCATATCAACCCGGATACGGGCCGCGTTCACACGTCTTATTCCATCACGGGTGCAAATACGGGGCGATTGGCGTCAACTGATCCGAACCTTCAGAACATTCCTGTGCGCACCGAAGAAGGCCGGCGCATTCGCGAGGCGTTTATTGCCGAACCGGGCAAGGTGTTGGTCAGTCTTGATTACAGTCAGATTGAGTTGCGAATTCTGGCGCATATCGCTGATATTTCGGCCTTGAAACAGGCGTTTTCTGATGGGTTGGACATTCATGCCATGACCGCGTCCGAGATGTTTGATGTACCATTGGACGAAATGACACCTGATATCCGGCGTCAGGCCAAGGCCATCAACTTTGGCGTAATATACGGGATTTCAGGGTTTGGGCTGGCGCGTAACCTGCGTATCCCAAGGTCCGAGGCTCAGGGATTTATCGACAGGTACTTCGAACGCTTTCCCGGCATCCGCCGGTACATGGACGATACCATCGCCTTTGCCAAAGAGCATGGCTATGTTCAGACGCTGTTCGGACGAAAAATCCACACACCCGAGATCAACGCCAAGGGGCCGCATGCAGGATTTGCACGCAGGGCGGCGATCAACGCACCGATACAGGGAACGGCTGCGGATGTGATCCGGCGCGCTATGGTTCGGATGCCAAAGGCCATCGACGGTTTGCCTGCAAAGATGCTGTTACAGGTACATGACGAATTGCTGTTCGAAGTCGACGAAAGCGCAGTAGATCAGACTGTGTCGATTGCGCGGAACATCATGGAAGGCGCGTCCGATCCGGCGGTGGACCTGGATGTGAAGCTTGTTGTTGATGCAGGGCAAGGGGCCAACTGGGCCGAAGCGCATTAATCAAGCGTCAGGCCGGACCAAACGTTGAACAAGGCGGCGAACGGCAGGGCTGGCGATTAAAATCACCGTAAAGGCGATGGGCCAACTGAACGCCCAGGACGTCAACCAGTTCGCCAGCGTGCTTGGCCCGAATCCGACCGCTTTTAACGTGGCGATGCCGGTGACCATACAAGACATCATCCCCGACATGATGAATCCGAACAAGGCAGGTGCAAAACGGGCTGGTATCATTTGATTTGTCCTTGGGCAGATGACGGCTTCATGTCCGTCGCCAATGCAGGGAGTCGATCGTTCTGTCAGTCGATGGGTTGTACTCGGCGCTGACCCATCCAGTGTAACCACTGCGATCAATCGCCCGAAACAAGGTTGCGAAATCCGTTGGACCCCGACCCGGTTCCGAACGATCAGGTGCCGCCCCGACCTGAGCATGAACGACGCGGGAACAGTGTTGATGCCAGACGTTCAATGCGTCCCCATGGATCATTTGGGCGTGAAAGCTGTCATATTGCAAACCCACATTCGGCCGGTTCACACGATCCAGAACCTCAATCGCCAGATTGTAGTTGTTCAGGAAATAGCCGGGTTGCGATATTTCGTTCAGCGGCTCGATGGTAAATTGCTGATGGGGCGCGAAATCGGCAACCCACTGCAAGTTGCCGACAAAAGCTTCCAACGCATCCTGCCCTTTGGAATACCCGGACATCAGATGAATCAGCCCCGGTCTCAGCACTTCGGCATAATCCAGGACTCGTTGGATGTCTGGTCGAAAACGGTCTTCATCACCCGGAATGGCCGCGAACCCCGGTGTACCGCCTGCATTGTTCGGTGGCGGGGCATTGATCAGCACAAGCTCCAGCCCATTGGCTGTCAGTGCGCTGTGTATTTCTGTAGCGGGCGTGTCGTAAGGGAAAAGAATCTCGACCGCTTCAAACCCAGCGTTCGCCGCCGCGCCAAAGCGCTCTGGAAAAGGCAGTTCGGAAAACAGCAACGAAATATTGGCAGCAAATTTGGGCATGGACGGCCTCGGCTTGGACATGCGGACCATAGCCAGCGAAAAAATTTTTCGAAAGAGACTGAAAACGACAGATTGTCGAAAACCGGCCAGATCAATGGTGCCTGTCCGGCAAAAAGTCAGACACGCGGCGAATCATTTTAACGGCGCCGTGCTGACACAAGGTTGAATACGATGGCTATGAGCCCTGACCCCGTTCGCGGGAACACCCTCATTGCGGCCGAAGGGCGGAATTCTGCCCTATCCGGCAACAGTTTAGCGATCGCGTCCATGTTGACATGGGCGGCAGGCTTTCCCGCGGCCGAAGTGCTGTTGCAAAGCTGGCCACCGGTGGCATTGCTGACCGCGCGACTGGCCTTGGCTGTTGTATTCATGGTTCCGATCTGGGTTCTGATCGACGGGCCGACCCGTGTGTTGCGCGCCCGATGGGGGCACGCGATGCTGGTTGGCGGTTTTGGTTTGGGAACAGGCATGTTCCTGATCATCGTGGCGCAAAAACTTACCGATCCGGTAACCGTCGCCATCATCGCATCCTGCGCACCGCTGGTCGCAACGCTGCTGGAACTTGCGGCAGGGGCAAGGCGGCTAAAGTGGAACTTTGCACTGGGCGTTGTGGTTTCGATTGTTGGCGGATTGATTGCCACCAGCGCCGTGGCCCCTGCGCAATTGGGGCTTGGCGCCGCTTGTGCGGTTCTTTCAACGGGCCTGTTCTGTTGGGCAAGCATGGCGACCGCCCGGGACTTTCCTGATCTCAGTCAAACAGGCCGCACAACGATTACGTTTGCCGGTGGCCTGGTCATGGCGACCATTTTGATGATCGGGGCGATACAGCTGGGCATTGACGTTATGCCCTCGACCAGCATCGATCCGGAGCAGGCTGGAATGCTGGTGATCTATGCGCTTATTTCGATGGGCCTCAGCCAGCTTTTGTTTGTGTCATCCATCGGCAAACTGGGCGTCGCGCTGGCCTCGTTTCATATCAATATCGCGCCGTTTTACGTGATGGTCATCCTGGTCGTACTGGGAGAAGAGTGGAACTGGACTCGCGCGCTGGGCGCAGGGATCGTCGCGCTGGCGGTTGTTCTGGCACAGGACCGCAAGGTTCCGCAAACGGCCTAGCTGGATTCCAGCGCGTCTGACCGGATCAGGGGAAAGAATTTCCCGCCCGACCAGACGCCGAACCAACCGTCGTGATGAGTGCCAATCTCTGCTAGACGGTAAAAGCTTTTGCGATCAATACCCGCCTCCAGGTTTTCCCGAACCAATATATATGGCGAAGGCTCTTCTGTTTCTGCGTTGTCTACAATTCGTATTGGGTGGCTTGAACCAGCCACGGCGATATCGCCGACATTGGTGGTAAAGGTCAGCTGTTGCGATTCACCTTCGCCGGCTTTGTCGAAATCAACGGCGACAAAGGGTGCGTCATCGACCGTGATTCCCACCTTTTCCACAGGCGTTACAAGAAAGTATTTGCCGTCTTCCCGCTTGAGAATGGAAGAAAATAGCCGAACAAGCTCGACCCGGTTGATCGGCGACCCCAAATAATGCCAGGTACCATCTTTTGCGATCCGTATGTCCAGATCGCCGCAAAACGGAGGATTCCATAGGTGAACGGGGGGTAAATCCTTTGATTTGGCCGATTTGACCGATGCGGCTAGGCCGTCCGGCGACGGTTTCACAGGTTTTTGTCCGCTCATTACTTTTGCCATTTCCACTTAGCGCGATACACTTCAATCATACACGTCCACAGAAGGGAAAGTCATGACCGAACCTGCCGACCTCATAACCGAGATCGAAACGCTGGAGGACAAGCTTCAGCAAGCCAAATCTTCGATCACCCGCAGGTTTATCGGGCAGGAACGGGTTGTCGACCTGACCCTGACCGCATTGTTGTGTGGGGGGCACGCGCTGCTGATTGGACTGCCCGGCCTTGGAAAGACCCGACTGGTCGAAACTTTGTCGACGGTCATGGGATTGCGGGGCAACCGCATACAGTTCACCCCCGACCTGATGCCAGCCGATATTCTGGGCTCCGAAGTTCTGGATACAGCCGAAGACGGCAGCCGCCATTTCCGGTTTATTCCCGGCCCGATATTCTGCGAATTGCTGATGGCGGACGAAATCAACCGTGCCAGCCCAAGAACCCAATCTGCGCTGTTGCAAGCGATGCAGGAACGCACAGTCACGGTGGCTGGCGAAAACCGGTCACTGGGTGTGCCATTCCACGTGCTGGCTACCCAGAACCCGATTGAACAGGAAGGAACCTATCCCCTGCCCGAGGCACAGCTTGATCGCTTCCTCGTGCAGATTGATGTGGAATATCCTGATCGGCAGACCGAACGTGATATCCTTTTGGCCACGACGGGTATCGAAGAAGACGAGGCGAACCAGATATTCACTCGGGAAGAGCTTCTTGCCGCGCAGGTTCTGCTGCGGCGCATGCCGGTGGGCGAGTCGGTCGTTGAATTGATCCTTGATCTGGTTCGGGCCTTCCGTCCCGGCGAACCGGGGGTATCTGACCAAGTTTCTGAAACCGTTGCATGGGGCCCCGGCCCACGTGCAGCACAGGCCCTTATGATGACAGTTCGCGCACGGGCGATGCTTCAGGGCCGTTTGGCACCAAATGCCGAAGATGTGTTTGACATGGCGCGCCCGGTTCTCAGCCATCGTATGGCGCTGAACTTTGCCGCTCGCGCACGCGGTGACAGCCTTGCCGGGCTGATTGAAACCACTGCGGCAGGGTTGACGCGCAGCGAGGCCGCGGCGTGAGCACAGCCCTGACCTTACGCGAAAGATCCGAAGCCGAGGCATCAAGGCTGCCGCCGCTATTGGCGCATGCCGAGCATTTGGCCGGGACGGTCTTGCTGGGCGATCACGGTCGCCGCCGCGCGGGGTTGGGGGATGACTTTTGGCAATACCGACCGGCCCAAATCGGCGACAGCAAGCGAATGATCGACCATCGCCGCTCGGCTCGCGGGGATCAGCAATTTGTTCGTGAACGCGAATGGCAGATCGCGCAGTCAGTCATGCTGTGGGTCGATCAGGGTGCGTCAATGCGGTTCTCCTCTGACGGGGAACTGCCGACCAAATCTGAACGGGCGAGGCTGTTGGGGCTGGCAACTGCCATTCTGCTGGAACGCGGCGGTGAACGTGTGGGGCTGACGGGCACCATGTTGCCGCCGCGCCGGGGCAATGCCCAGATCATTCGCCTGGCGCAGGCTTTGTCCGAAGACACAGAAACGGACTATGCACCCCCCGAACACCGCGCCATGATTCCGCATTCCCGCGCTGTTTTCATATCGGATTTTCTGGGTCCATTGGATGAAGTGCGAATTGCGCTGACCAAGGCAGCGGATCGCGGCGTTCGCGGCGTGTTATTGCAGGTTCTGGACCCGGGCGAAGAAACATTCCCGTATCGCGGGCGGACAATCTTTGAGAGCGTGGGCGGTTCCGTCTGGCACGAAACGCTGAAGGCAGGTGAACTGCGCGAGCGCTATCTGGATCGACTGGCCGAACGCAAGGACGCCCTTACTCAGCTTTGTCGTTCTGCCGGCTGGCAGATGGGCCAGCACCACACTGGTGAAAGCGCCCAAGCGGCATTGTTGTGGCTCTATCGGGCGTTGGACGGGGGCACGCGATGACGGTTCTGGCAGGGATTGGCTTTACCGCACCCTGGTTGTTGCTGGGGCTGCTAACGCTGCCGGTGCTGTGGCTGATCCTGCGCGCTGTGCCCCCTGCGCCAATTCGCAGATTGTTCCCGGCAGTAACACTGCTGTTGGGTCTGAAGGATGATGAAAGCGTTTCGGACCGTACGCCATGGTGGTTGTTGTTGCTTCGAATGGTGGCCGCGGCGGCGATTATCATTGGGCTGGCCGGGCCCGTTCTGAATCCGTCGCGCGACGAGCAGGGATCAGGCCCGTTGCTGCTGGTGTTGGATGCGTCCTGGGCCGGGGCAACGGAATGGTCGTCAAAGCTGAAACAGATCGACGCGCAACTGACCGAGGCCGGTCGCGCCGGACGCCCTGTTGCGATCCTTCGCATGACCGGGCCAGAGATGCCTGTGTTTCAATCCGCCGAGACGTGGCGCAGCCGTTTGCCGGGATTGGTCCCGGCGCCCTGGCAACCTACCGAGGCTCAGGTCGAGCAGGTCGAGGCGATGCTGGATCAGGTCGAAGGTGGTTTTTCGACATATTGGTTCAGTGACACGCTGGAATACGCAGGCCGGGAACAGGTTTTATCCGACCTGCAGTCCCGTGGCAGTGTGACAGTTTATCAATCCACAAAACCCGTCACGGCCTTGTTGCCCGCCGGGTTTGAAAACGGTGTGATTCAGCTTACTGCCCTGCGATCTGAACCCGATTCCGAAAACGTTGCGACAGTGTTGGCGCAGGGCCGCGACCCGGCAGGCACAGAGCGTATTCTTCATAGTGTAGAGGCCGATTTCCCGGATGGTGAAATGCTGGCCAATGTTGAGCTGGCATTGCCATCGGAACTGCGCGCCCGAATTACCCGGTTCGAGGTTCAGGGGCAGCGATCCGCAGGGGCAGTCACCTTGACTGACGACAGTTTGCGCCGCCGCGAGGTGGCCCTGATTGCCGGTATCCGAAACCGCGAGGGGTTGGAACTACTGTCACCGCTGCATTACCTGACACAAGTTCTGGTCCCAACAGCGGAGTTTGTCGAAGGCGGTTTGCTGGAAGTTCTGCCAGCAAACCCCGATGTTGTTGTTCTGGCCGACGTTGCAAAAATGTCCGCGCAGGAACAGGCGGAATTGGTTGAATGGGTGGAAAAAGGCGGTTTGCTGCTGCGTTTCGCAGGGCCGCGCATGGCGGCCAGTGATCTGGGCCGAGACGAAGAAGATATATTGTTGCCCGTACGCCTGCGCAGCGGCGGGCGTTCTGTTGGTGGCGCGATGAGTTGGGGCGAAGCCAAGGCATTGGCGCCATTCCCCGAGAATTCGCCCTTTTACGGCCTGCCCGTCCCGGATGATGTTACGATCAGTTCTCAGGTTATGGCCCAACCCGATCCAAATCTGGCGGATCGTGTGATAGCGTCGCTGTCTGACGGTACACCCTTGGTGACACGCAAGGCGCTGGGACTGGGGCAGGTGGTGTTGTTTCATGTCACCGCAGATGCCGAATGGTCCAGCCTGCCCCTGTCTGGTCTGTTTGTAGAAATGCTGGATCGTTTGGCCGTGGCTTCTGCAGCCAAGGCCCGGCAAGAGGCGCAGTTGCAGGGAACCACCTGGGAACCGGTGCAGGTGCTGGACGGATTTGGCATATTGTCGGATGCCGGGACGCTGGCAGGGGTCGACGGTGTCGATCTGATTTCGGGCCGGGTTGGGCCTGATCTCAGACCGGGCCTTTATGAAAGCGGCAAGCAGCGGTTGGCGCTGAATGTCTTGTCGGATGATGCCACATTGAACCCGGCGGTTTGGCCGCCGGATGTTCCGATCAAAGGGCAGGTCATTAACAACGAAGTCCCACTTGGGGGAATATTGCTGAGCATCGCCCTGATCCTTTTGACCATTGACGTAATTGCTTCGCTGGCTTTGTCGGGCCGATTGGGCATCGCGCGAATTGCCGTGCTGGGGCTTGCCGCGTTTATCGTGGCACCAGAAGCGCGGGCGCAATCGTCGCCTGAAACCGACTTTGCGATCAAATCGACGCACGAACTGGTCCTTGCCCATGTCCTTACGGGTGATCGCGAAGTTGATGATGTTGCGCTGGCGGGTCTTAGGGGGTTGTCGAACACGCTGTTCTATCGCACCTCGGTCGAGCCTGCAGATCCAATCGGCGTCGATCTGGAACGTGACGAGTTGGCATTTTTTCCGCTGCTGTACTGGCCGATTTCGCCGGATCAGCCGCGTCCCTCGGACGAAGCTTATGCTAAACTCAATGCCTACCTGTTGTCGGGCGGAATGATCCTGTTCGATACGCGCGATGCCGATATCGCACGCTTTGGCGCATCCAGCCCAAACGGGCGAAAGTTGCAGGATCTTGCCGCGCCGCTGAACATCCCCGCACTAGAGCCGGTTCCAAGAGATCACGTTCTGACCCGCGCCTTTTATCTGTTGCAGGACTTCCCCGGCAGGTATGCAGGCACCGATGTCTGGGTCGAGGCCGCGCCTGTTGATGCAGAGCGGATCGAGGGTATGCCTTTCCGCAATCTCAATGACGGTGTCACACCGGTTGTGATCGGTGGCAACGACTGGGCCGGTGCATGGGCCGTGGATCGCAACGGCCAATCCTTGCTGCCAGTGGGCCGCGGATATGCCGGGGAACGCCAGCGTGAACTGGCAAACCGTTTTGGGGTCAATCTGGTGATGCATGTGCTGACCGGGAATTACAAATCCGATCAGGTTCATGTGCCGGCCCTTTTGGACAGGTTGGGACAATGACCGGAACTGTTATTTTTGATCCGCTGATCCCCTGGCCGGTCCTTGTGGCCGTGGCTCTGGTTGCTGTTGCAGGCATCATTTTGGCGCTTTGGCGCGGCTTGTCGGGTTGGGCGCTGCGTGGATTGGCCGCCTTGGTCATGATCGCAGCACTGGCCGGTCCTGTGTACCAGATCGAGGATCGCGCGCCCCTGACCGATATTGTTCTGATGGTCGAGGATGAAAGCGCCAGCCAGACATTGTCAGATCGTGCCGAACAGACAGCCATTGCCGCCGATGCACTGGCCGAAACGATCACGACGCGCGAAAATACCGAACTGCGTCGGGTGCAGGTCGGTGACGGTGACGGCGACGAGGGCACAAGGGTCATGGCCGCCGTGACCGAGGCGCTGGCCGAAGAGCCGCGCGCACGGGTTGCCGGTATCATCGTGCTATCCGACGGAATTGTTCACGATGCGGATCAGGCACCGGACCTGCCAGCACCAATGCACCTGCTGCTGTCAGGCCGTCAAAACGACTGGGATCGCCGCCTGATCGTCCGAAACGCCCCGGCCTTTGCCATTATCGGGGAGCCGGTCACGCTGACCCTGCGGATCGAAGACAGCGGTGCCGCGCCAGACGGGGCCTTTGCCGCACCGCTTGAGATTTCAGTAGATGGAGGTGAGCCAGAACGCTTTAGCCTGCCAATCGGCAAGGACGTGGAACTGCCTGTCACACTGCCCCATGGCGGGCGCAATGTGATCCAGTTTTCGGTTCCCGCGGCCGAAGGCGAACTGACCGACCGTAACAATACGGCATTGATCCAGATGAACGGTGTGCGGGATCGTTTGCGCGTCCTTCTTGTATCCGGCGAGCCGCATCCCGGCGGGCGAACATGGCGCAATCTGTTGAAATCGGACAGTTCCGTCGATCTGGTTCATTTCACCATTCTGCGCCCACCCGAGAAACAGGACGGCGTGCCGGTTGATGAACTGTCTCTGATTGCCTTTCCGACGCGCGAACTGTTTCTGGAAAAGATCAACGATTTCGACCTGATCATCTTTGACCGCTACAAACGTCGTGGCATCCTGCCCGCGATTTATCTCGATAACGTGACAAGCTATGTCAACGATGGCGGTGCAGTCTTGATTGCCGCTGGTCCTGATTTCGCCACTGCCGACAGCATCTTTCGCTCACCGCTTGCCCCGATCCTGCCTGCGCAGCCGACGGCGCGGGTGATCGAGGAACGGTTTGTTCCGATGGTTTCCGAACTGGGTCAACGCCACCCCGTTACCGCCAATCTGGGCGACCCGGAGACGTGGGGCGCATGGTTGCGCCAGATCGATGTACAGCAAGAAGAGGGCGATCTGCTGATGACAGGTCTGGACGAACGTCCGCTTCTGGTCCTGAATCGCGTTGGTGCGGGTCGCGTGGCGATGCTGGCATCTGATCACGCATGGCTGTGGAGCCGCGGCTTTGAAGGCGGTGGTCCGCAACTGGAACTGTTGCGTCGCCTTGCCCATTGGATGATGAAAGAACCCGAACTGGAAGAAGAAGCATTGTGGGCCGAGGCAAACGGCCAAGCCATGCGTATCATCCGGCAGACATTAGGTGACGAGGTCGGCACCGTCACCGTCACGCGACCAAACGGAGAAACGCTTGAGCTGACTTTGCAAGAAGTGTCGCCCGGGCGGTTCGAGGCACAGTATTTCGGACCCGAGATCGGGCTCTATCGTTTACAAGAAGGTGACCGCGAGGCCGTGATCGGCCTTGGCCCCGCCGCACCGAAAGAGTTCGAGCGCACGATCGCGACAGGGGACATTCTGGAACCCGTATTGGCAGGGTTACGAGGTGGCGTCATCCGGCTGGAGGACGGTTTGCCCGCCATAAGAACCGTCCGAGAGGGCAGGCCAGCCGCTGGCCGTGGATGGATCGGCCTGACCCCGCGCGGCGCATATGAAACGCGTGATGTTACGCAGGCCGGTTTGTTGCCGCCGTGGCTCGTTCTGCTTCTGGCGACTGGATTTCTGTTGGCAGGTTGGCTGCGCGAGGGCCGGCACTAAAAAATGGACAAAGCAGGTTTCGCAACACGGCGTTCTGGTCACTGTACCTGAATGGAAACCTGATCCGATCGCCCGTTTGAATCCACCACAACCAGCGAGGCAAATCCGCGACCGGGATTGGGAATCTGGAATTCTCGCTGAAATTGTCCTGTCACCACAGGTCGCCCATCTGCAAGAACCGAAAACGGGCCTGACCCGCCGCGCAGTTTCACGGTCAAAGGGTCCCCGGTGCTTGCCAGTAACGCGCCCTGCGGCGGAAACAGCAATTGCGGCCCGCTCAGATCCTTCGAGAACGCCGCCCGCCTGGGTCGAAACCGCCGCAACGGGGGCGGCAAATCTGCGGCACCGACGATTAGTGTCGCTGGCGGAGGGGGCGGCAAGGGTTCAAAGTCCGGCTTGAGATGAGCAAATGCCTCAAACAGCAGCGGTGCCGCCAGATCGCCGCCAAATGCCCCCGGCACCGGTGTCCCATCCGCGCGGCCCAGCCAGACGCCGATGACGTGTTGCCCGTCATATCCGATTGCCCAGGCATCCCGGTGCCCGTACGAAGTGCCTGTTTTATAAGCCAGTACTCCTCCCGGTGCCCCGGAAGGCGGTGCAAGTCCGGACAGGATGTTCCCAACCTGCCACGCGGCTGTATCGGACAGGATGCGTGCTGTTTGGGATTTGGGCGCAAACATCTGGTGGCGCAGAACCGGGCCTTGCCCGCCGGCACCCAGCGTTCCAAAAAGCTGCACCAGATCCCGCAATGATATCCCCACCCCACCCAGTGAGATTGCCAGCCCCGGGGCGCCTCCCGATAACTCAGGCTTTGTCCCGGCACGCTTCAGGGCCGCCATGACACGCGCAGGACCAAGCTCGTTGGTCAGGCGAACAACCGGGATGTTAAGCGACATCTGTAACGCTTCGCGCACACGGATATCCCCGCGAAACACGCCATCAAAATTCTGCGGCGCATAGCGCCCGAACATAACCGGGCTGTCACTAATCAGCGTTTCGGGATGCGCCAAACCCTGATCAAATGCCAAACCGTAAACCAGCGGCTTGAGTGTTGATCCCGGCGATCGTAACGCCGTGGTCATGTCCACAAAGCCCTGCCGCGCATCCTCGTATCCGGCGGAACCGATCGACGCCAGGATATCGCCGCTGTGATAATCGGCGACGATCAGCGCGCCAGAGACGCGGGAGCCGGCCTGCGCGGCTGCTTTGGTAACAAGTGGTTCAAGTCGGGATTGCAACGCGGCGTACAGCGTCAGGTCATGTGTCGCCGCCTCAGGGGCCAGCGTTCGCATCCTGTCCGTCAAATGCGGTGCAAGTTTTGGAAATGGCCGCATCACGGTCGGCAGTGGCTCGGTCAGGGCGGCGCGAATTTCTGCTGCAGTCATTTGCCCGTGCGTCTGCATGCGTTGCAATACCCTGTGACGCGCAATCTGGGCCTTTTCCCGGTTACGATCCGGGCGGCGGGCTTCGGGTGATTGGGGCAGGGCAACCAGTAATGCGGATTGGGCGCTGGTCAGTCGGTTGGGTTCTTTTTCAAACCAGGCAAGGCTTGCCGCCCGCACACCTTCAAGGTTGCCACCATAGGGCGCGTGAGTCAGATAGAGTGTCAGGATATCGTCCTTTGTCAGCACCCTTTCCAGCGCCAATGCGACCCTGATCTGGCGTATTTTGCCGCTCCAACGACCGGTCGAGCCGTCTTCCAGCAACCGCGCGACCTGCATGGTCAGGGTCGATCCGCCCGAAACCGTACGTCCGTTCCAGATGGCCTGACCGGCGGCGCGGACCACGGCAACCGGATCAACGCCCGAATGGGTCCAGAACCGCTTGTCCTCGTACCGTATCAGCATGTCGACAAATCCACTGTCCACCTGACCCGGTGCCAATCGCCAAATTCCGCCCTCGACGGGGAATGCGCGCAGAAGTGCGCCGTTTCGGTCCCGCATCTCGACTGACGTTTCTGCAAGTATGGCAGGCAGAACAGTGGCGTTGATCCAATCATCGGCCCGGTCCCGCGCGAACGCAGTCAAATACAGCAACCCGGCAAGGCCGAGCAGTAAGGAGGCGGGCCTAAACATCGACCCAACCTTCCCAGAAATCCGGGTAATGCGTTACGAATCCGGTCGGATGCACGGCAAGTTGCGCGTCGAATTGGGGCGAAGAGTAGCGCACCAAGTCATCCGCGCCTTTCGTATAAACCTGATCCAATCGCGCGATGGTCTTCATATCCTGCCGCAGCCAAGCGGCACTAACAAAGGCACTTTTGCCGGTGCCAAGGGCAAGCCGCCGCAATGGCAGCAGATTAGTAGCAGGTGTAAAGCTAAGATCCAGGTCCACGCAATTGGCGGTATCGTCCTGAAGCTTGCCGTTCACATGCCAACCCTCGGCAGACTGGTTCAGCCGCAGGGACAGCTTTTGCCCACCGACATCGCCTGCCACGTCTGCCGACAGGCTGTGCCAGTCGGGGTCGCATCGCACGTCATAGTTCAGACAGCCATCCGTGCCGCAGTCATGCCAGATCGCTTGACCAACCAGCATCCAACCATGTTCAAGGCGCGACAAGGTGCACCGATCGGTGCCCTGCATGTCCAGCCTGCGCCAATGGGCGGTGGCGATGGCTCTCCGGCCCGTCATCTGACCACAACACGGCCCGTATTCGTGCGGGCCCTGTTCGCCGGGCGATACATGTCCTCAACAGAAGCGGCCGGATGATGAAAACTGCCGGGCGTGACAGCTCGTGCAACATAGGCCAGTGTCACCGTATCTCGTCCAAAAACATCGACGGCCGCAAGGAACCGGTCCGCGCGAAATTCGGCGTGGTTTTCTTCGGACAAGTCCAGCCAGTCAAGCGACCGAACGTCACCGGAACGCAGCAGGCTGGGATTGTCGATCTCGATACCAGCTGGCAGCGGGTCGTCCACCATCAGGCGCGCACCGCCATCTTCAAACGGCGTTACGGTTACCACGGTGACGAAGCGATCACCCACGGTGAATGCGCCTTGATCCAGTGGCTCACCTTCCATCGAGAAGTACTGACGCTCGATGGCATAGCCCGTCCCCCCTGCCTGAGGCGCGACTTCGGGGATGCCGCTGATTGTCAGGGTCACATCGGTGCTCTGACCATCTGCCGCGGTTATGTTCAGTGACCTGTCGTTATCAGAGCTCAGGACCTGCACGAAAGGCCCGTCAACGACGGCTCCATTCACCCTAAGCCCGGATTGCTCCGGTGTCGAAATCAGTGCATGCGCGGCAAGCAAAGACCACGTGGCTTCTTGCGTTGACAGGTTGCGCTGCTGCGTACTGATACGCTGAACAAGCGCGTTTTGGTCGATAACCTCGCTTCCGGCTTCGGTTGCCAGTGTCAACAGCCCTGCCGCGTCCCGCAGCGACGTTCCATAGTCAGCCCGCCAAACCGACGCGCCCTGTGCCGGTGCGTTTGCGATCATCTGCG
This sequence comes from Ruegeria sp., assembly GCA_051009255.1. Taxonomy (GTDB): domain Bacteria; phylum Pseudomonadota; class Alphaproteobacteria; order Rhodobacterales; family Rhodobacteraceae; genus Ruegeria. The sequence goes on from JBPCWT010000437.1 coordinate 15,029, forward strand.
CCGAACGCGCGAACATCTGATCCGCACGCGTCTGATCGCCATAGAACGCCAACGCGGCCCCAAGCTGCGCAGCCGCCAGCGGCGTCGCAAAGGCATCGCCTTTGACATCTGCGTAATAGCGCAGATCGCCCATCGCTGCCGCCCCTTCGCGGGCCAGAATCATCAGTGCATAGGCGATATCTTCGCCGCCTTCGTCGAAATCCGGCGCATAGTTGACCCGGTTTCGCAAGTTGTCCATCGCCTGCGCAAAGGCCTGATCCGGCACGCTATGGCCCTTGGATTTTACACGGGACAGGAAGTCGCTGACATATGCGTCCAACCAGAAATCACCGCTGCCAGCGCGCCACAAACCAAACGCACCGTTGCTGGCCTGACGTGTCAGCACACTGCGAACCGCGTCGTTGATCCGATCTTCAATCTTCGCGGCGCTGACCAGCCCCGATGCCTGAGCGACCGAGGACAGGTAGAGCAATGGCAAGGCTTTGCTGGTTATCTGCTCGGTGCAGCCATAGGGATACCTGTCAAGCTGATCCAACAGCCCCGGTGTATCGAATTTTGCCAGCGGACCGGCAGACAGTACGGCCTTGGCCGAGCCGGTCTGAAAGCCGTCGAACACATCAGGTGAAAACAGGAAACTGTCCCCCGCCCCAAGCGAAAACCGCCGTGTTTGAGCCACAACAGGATCATTGGACCGGATGGGCAGGCGCAGTGTCTGCGACAGATCACGACCGTCCGGCGTTGTCAGGGAAACGCTGATTTCCGGGTCACCCAATGCAGTTGCCCGAACAGGAACTTCGAAAACCACCTTGCCTTTGGGTTCCAGATTAAACTTGGCGGGTGCCGCGCCCAGATCCAACGCGCCGTCTGAACTTAGGCCAAGCGCCATTTCCCCGGCAGGTCCATCAGCGTGGACAATTTCCAAAAGGATGCGACTTTCGTCGCCGGGGGCCAGAAAACGCGGCACGCTGGCGGTGACAACAACCGGATCGCGAACGATCATCTCGGCCTCGGCCTGCCCGACGGCGGCCCTGGACCACGCAACGGCCATCAGGCGCACGGTGCCGTTAAAGCTGGGCAGGGTGATGTCGACAACAGCCTCGCCCTTGGCGTCTACCTGAACCGGACCGCTGAAAACGGCCATCAGATCCTGAGTGGGGGGCGGGGATTGTCTGCGCAGCCCTGCATCGTTGTCTCCGCCTGACCGAACTGTTCCCATCGCGCCATTCATGCCGTCGATCAAACGGCCGTAAACGTCACGCAGTTCAACACCCAGACGTCTCTGACCAAAGTAATGGCCCTTGGGATCGGGGCTGTCGAATCCGGTCAGGTTCAGAATGCCGACATCGACAGCCGCCAGTGTCAGCCAGACAGGCTCGCCTTGTGCGGCGCCGTCAACTTTGACACGCGCCTGCTGTGTTCTGCGTGGTTCGCTTGTATCGGGTACATCGATTGATACGGTCAGTTCCCGCCCGACAGGCGCGACAGTGGCATGTGCCACTCCCATGGCGCGTGACGGGTTTTGCCCCGCGGTCACGTCCATTGGCCGGATCACCGTTGCAGTGATATATGCACCTGCACCCCAGTCTTGCGTGACATCCAGCGGGATCACGGTTTCGCCTTCGCCGACGTTGGCCATCTGGCGGTGAATCAGGCGGTTCGACAACACATCGATCTGTGCAACCCCGGCAAACCGCGAAACGATACGCACCTGCGCCGTGTCACCGGGGCGATAGCTGTCACTGCCCAGCGACATTTCCAACCGGTCTGGTGTCGCCGATGAATCTGCCGCCTGATACCAGCCCGCGTAAAAATCGACCGCCGTTTCCGTATAGTCGCCATCCAGGCGTTGCACGACCAGCTCATAACGACCCCAATCGACGGGCTGTTTCAGTGTCAGGGGGTCCGCCCCCAGATCCACTTCACCCGTTGCGATACGGGTGCGGCGCGTCGTTGGTTCCCAGTTCCAGTTGCCGTATAGCTGGTACCATTGATACCGAGTTTCGATCCGGTTCAGTGTCCAGCTTACGCGCATCGGCATTGGGGCCAGATCAGGTGAAAGGCCGACGATCTGAAACCCAGCCTCGGTCCCTTCGCTGAGCACGTCATCGAACATGCGTTTTATCCCGATTACCGGTGTCGGAGGCAGGATGGATTTTGTCATTCGCCGCTCAACCGGACGACCAGACCCATCGGCCAGCCGAACGATCACGGTTGCCTCGATCGGCTTGCCTTGGGTCTCTATCACAGGGATTTCCGCAGGTATCGTAGCAAGCCCGGCTGCATCCGTACGACCACCACCGAAATGGGTGGATTGCGTTGAAACCGTCGCATCGTAGCGGCCAAAGCGATAGCCCTCAAAGCTGGGAACCGTCTCGGCGGGTCTTGCGATCACCTGACCGTCAATCGTCAGGTCAGAACCCGGCGCACCAAACAGGTACCGCGCCTCGATCTGCAAAGGTGGAGTGTCGCCGGGGCGAAGCGGTGCGTCAGGTAAGGACAGGTCAAAGTCGATGCGTTCCGGCAGGAAATCCTCGACCAGTACGGTCTGTTGAACCAACGCGCTGCCTTTTGGGTCTGACTTGATTTCTATCTGCCACGATCCGCGCGGCGCGTCATGGGCAACCGGCAGGGCAAAGACGTGACCCCCGGCCACGCCGCCATCTGATACGATGCGACGGTATTCCACCCCGTCCGGGCGGTGCAGAATTGCCGTAAGCGGTAGATTTTCAATCGCTTCAGCCCGGGCATCACGGGACAAGGCGGTGACATGGATCGTTTCACCCGCCCGGTACGCGCCGCGATCGGTTGTCAGGAACACATCCACCGGGCCTGCGGGGGCGCGACCCTCGACCCCGCGATCTGACAGGTCAAAGGCCGGGTCGGTCAAAGAGAGAAAGCTGAAATCATCCTGTCCGTCTTTTGCCAACAGCATGGCCGGGGCGCTTGCACCGGGCCCCCGGATCAGGCCCGGCTCAAACCGTGCATAGCCCTGTTCATCGGTTATTGCCGTGGCAATGATCGCGTTTGCCTTGGACACCAGCGAAACCTCGATCCCGCCACGGGTGGCGGCATCTTGCAGGCCGCGCACCGTGACATGCATCCCGTCCGTGCCGGAAACCGAACTGATCCCCAGATCAGACAAAACGAACCACTGTGTCGCGCCCGGATCGTCATACGGGTCTGCACCCGGAACCTTTGCCGTCAGCGCGTATATGCCCGCAGGTTGGTCCGCGATTGCCTCGGCCATAGGCAGGCGCGCGGTCATGTCCCGGTTCAACTCGGTCGCGACCTCTGCCGTTCCGGCCCAGACATCTTCGGCTATTTCGCTGGAAAATTGTTGTTCCTGCCAATTGCTGAGTGGACGACCAAAGAAATCATTCTGGATCGAACGCAACAGGTTCCGGTCGCTGACCCGGCGCAGCGTCAGGTCAAGCGTCGTGACGTTGACCGTTTCAACCGGCAACGCGGCCCCCGCCGATTTAGGCAACACGTAACTGCGGCCCGGGAACCGCACCGAAGGGGCGCGGTCGCGGATGTAATGAGTCAGCTCGATATCCCGGTTCAGGGTTTCACCGGATGCGGCTGGCAGCCCTTTTCGGAAGGTAAGGCGATAACGCTTGCCGTGCTCTGCACCATCGATGCAAATCTGACGGTCGTCCGCCTGAACCACCAACTGAGGATCAGGAAGCTGCACAAACGGTTCATAATCGACGCCTGCTTTGACCAAGGGCTGGGAAAACTGGGCGCAGATACGTGGCGCGGCAGCGTTGCTTTCCACGCTGCTGCCAATGATCCGAAACCCGTATTTTCCGATGGCCTGATCCAGCGCCGATAAAATCTCTTCGCGCGGCTGAATTTCGGCGGCTAGTCCAAGGGCCGATATCATGTTTTGCCCGCGATTGTTGGCCTCCAGCGCATCAGCCAAAGCCATCAGCGCATTCACCTGACCGCCCGGTGATTCCGCACGCAAGTAACCGTTTATGGCGGCGGTCAGCGCGTGCTGACGCGCTATCCGTTTGGCGTTGTTGTCGCCGGACTCGTCCACCAACAGTATCCGGGCATATTCGATCCACAGATCGGCACGGTCGCTCAGCGATACAGCCGCCCCGGTCCAGCGTTTAGCCTCTGACAGGGAAGAAGATGACCGAACTGCTTCCAGAACCCACTCAAAGTCCAACCCGCCCGCGACGTGACGCCACCCCAGATCCCGCGCGTGTACTGCTGCCTCTTCCAGATCCGCTGGCAGGAGAAAGTCCAACTCAGCCGCGCGTGTCTTGGTCAAAGCGATAATGTCAGGTGTCGTTGCCAACTTTTGCGCCGATACCGCACCTTCATAGACTTCTTTTCTGCTGACACCGCTTTTGAGAAAGCAGGAGTTTGAGCGGCCATTGAAAGTAAAAGCCGCGCATTGCCTGTTTGCAGAACAGGCCTGAACGCAGGATTTCAAATCAGTATCAAAGAGGGCATCCAAGTCCTCTCCATAAAAATCGGCATCGCGCGTTACGATATATCTGAACTCGGGTGCTGAAGATTGTGCCAATACCGGTGACAGCGAAAAAACCGTTAAGATTAAGGAGATTAGGGCAAGGTTGAATTGGCGCATGATGGTCTCCTACTTGCGGTAAGGGTCGCATGAGATGCTTTGGATATGCAACGACTTAAACACTTGTTCACCTACCGTAATGATGCTGTGCCAGGATCGTTTTGGGACTGTGAACATGAGCCTTTCAGACGAACTTGAAAAGGAACGGCGCTCGCGCGAAAGGGCCGAAGCGTCGAATCGCGCCAAATCCGCCTTGCTGGTCAACATGAGCCACGAAATAAGAACCCCGATGAACGGCATTGTCGGCATGTCCGATTTGCTGTCGGAATCGCCACTGAACCAGGAACAAAGGCTTTACGTCAACGCGATCCGAACCTCTGGCAAGGCCTTGCTGTCCATCATCAACGACATTCTG
>JBPCWT010000438.1:0-2987 GCA_051009255.1 Ruegeria sp.
ATAGTGGATAGTCTGGATTGGGTTGTGGGCGATGCGATGGCGCTGCCGTTCGAGGATAACACCTTTGACGTTTACACAATCTCGTTTGGCATTCGGAATGTGACCCGCCCGCAAGAGGCCCTGAACGAGGCGTACCGGGTGCTGAAACCCGGCGGGCGTTTAATGGTTCTGGAATTCAGCCAACTGCCGAACGACGGTTTGCAGAAACTGTATGATCTTTACAGTTTTAATGTGATCCCCCGAATGGGTCAGCTGATTGCCAGTGATCGCGACAGCTATCAGTATCTTGTGGAATCAATCCGCAATTTCCCCGATCAGGACAACTTCCTGAACATGGTGTGTCAGGCGGGGTTCGGAAATGCCAAGTACCGAAACCTGAGCTTGGGTATCGCTGCGTTGCATAGCGGTTGGAAGATCTGAGAAATGCGCGGTCCTCACAACATTATCCGCCTGATCCGCACGGGCGCCACATTGGAGCGTACTGGCGCAATGAACGTTGTGCTGGACGCGTTCGAAGCACCGCGTGCGATTCGCGTTCTGGCTCATACACTGGGCAAGCCGTTTCAATGGCTAGGATACAAAGGCGATCCGGAAATGCCACCAGCGACGCGGGCGCTGACAGCACTTGGACCGGCTTATATCAAGTTCGGTCAGGTGCTTTCGACCCGGCCCGATGTTGTGGGCGAGGAGCTGGCCGAACAACTGCGGGTTCTTCAGGACAAGTTGCCGCCATTTTCACGCGCTGAAGCAATGGCCGAGGTGGAAAAGGAACTGGGTCAACCGGTCGATGATCTGTTCGAAGATTTCAGTGAACCGATCGCAGCCGCCTCGATCGCGCAGGTTCACAAGGCAAAACTGACCACCACGGGCGAATACGTGGCCGTAAAGGTTTTGCGCCCAGGAATCGAACGCGCCTTTAAAAAGGATGTGGATGCATTTTACTTTGCCGCGCGCATTGTCGATCTGTTCGCACCCGGCGCACGCCGCCTGCGTCCAATGGAGGTTATCGAGCATTTCGATGGCATCGTGCGTGGCGAACTGGACCTTCGGCTGGAAAGTGCCGCCGCGTCGGAATACGCCGCCAATACCAAGGATGACAGTGGATTCTGGCTACCACCGGTGATCTGGTCCCTGTGTGCCCGCCGGGTCATGACGCTTAGCTGGGCAGATGGGGTCGCGCTGGGGGACAATGCAGCCCTGGACGCCGCCAATCACAATCGTCGGGATCTTGGTGAAAGGGTGTTGCGGTTGTTCCTGATGCATGCCTTGCGCGATGGGTTTTTTCACGCCGACATGCATCAGGGAAACCTGAAGGTCGCCGCCAATGGCGACATCATCGCCTATGATTTTGGCATCATGGGGCATATCGACGAATACACGCGCCGCGTTTATGCCGAGATTCTGTTTGGCTTTATCCGCCGTGACTACAAACGCGTGGCCGAGGTGCATTTCGAAGCAGGCTATGTACCCGCCGACAGGGACGTTGATGAGTTTGCCCGCGCCTTACGGGCGGTGGGCGAGCCGATATTCGGGATGGATGCCACGCATATTTCCATGGGTCGGTTGCTCAACTATCTTTTCGAGGTCACCGAACGTTTCGGCATGGAAACGCGCACCGAGCTGATCCTGCTGCAACGGACAATGGTTGTGGTCGAAGGCGTTGCACGATCATTGGACCCGCATATCAATATATGGGAAGTGGCCCACCCCGTTGTCGAGGATTATATCAAGCAGTCCATCGGCCCTCGTTCGGCCCTTCGGGATTTTGGGAAAACCGCATTGGTTCTGGCCCGGTTTGGGCCGCGACTTCCGACACTTGTTGAAAACGCGCTGATCGCCCAGACCCAAAAAGACGAGCCTCAATCTTCGTGGATTGGTGGTCGATTCTGGCCTGCCGCAATCGGGGCCATTGTCGGTGCAGGTATCGTTGTGTTGGTGAATGTCCTGACCTAGACGCGGGATGTAAGGGGGCGGCAGTTGCCGCCCCGTTGCTTTTTCTCAGAGACGCTCAATCGCAATTGCGATGCCTTGGCCGCCACCAATGCACATCGTAATCAATCCCTTGGTGCCGCCGATCCGTTCAAGTTCGTAAAGTGCCTTGAGCGTTATTATTGCCCCGGTCGCCCCAACGGGGTGGCCCAGCGCGATTGCGCCGCCATTGGGGTTTACCTTGGCGGCGTCCAGACCAAGTTCCTGATTCACGGCCAAAGCTTGCGCTGCAAAGGCTTCGTTGCTTTCAACCACATCAAAATCATCGGCGGACAGGCCGGTTTTGGCCATCAGGTTTTGCACTGCCGGAACCGGACCGATCCCCATAACCTCGGGCCGCACACCGGCATGCGCATATCCCAATATCCGCGCCTTGGGCTTCAGCCCGGCTTTTTCCGCTGCTTCTGCCGTCGCCAGAACCATGGCGGCCGCGCCATCGTTGATGCCTGACGCGTTTCCGGCCGTAACGCGACCCTCTTTCTTGAAAACCGGCCTCAGACCCGCCAGCGCCTCGGCAGTGGTGGCCTTGGGGTGCTCGTCTACTTTAAAGTCGACGAGATCGCGTTTAACCTTGACCTGCACCGGCGTGATCTGGCTGTCGAAATATCCCGCCTCGATCGCGGCGGCAGCGCGGCTCTGGCTGGCTATCGCAAATTCGTCCATTTGCTCGCGACTGATCTGGTGTTCGTCCGCAACGTTCTCGGCTGTTACACCCATATGGCCCGTCCCGAACGGGCAGTTCAGCGCACCCAGCATCATGTCCAGCGATTTGATATCGCCCATTTTCGCACCCCAACGCGCCTGCGTCATAATGTACGGGCTGCCTGACATGCTCTCTGCGCCACCGGCAACTGCAAACTCTGCATCCCCCATCATCAGGGACTGTACAGCGGAAACCACCGCCTGTGCGCCCGAACCGCACAAGCGGTTCACGTTCATCGCAGGTGTCCCGTTTGGGATGCCCGCCTGCATGGCAGCAACGCGCGACAGGTACATGT
>JBPCWT010000439.1:0-3919 GCA_051009255.1 Ruegeria sp.
AACCAGAGATCTGGCCTGTCCGCGCCACGACCACGCCGCGCCAATAGCCAGAAAATCCAGAGGCGCAGCCTCAAGCCCGTCGATTTCCGTCTGCTTCCATGAAATGGCTTTACGACCGTTTTCTCCGATTCTCATATGCCCGCCCGAATGTTTAGCACCACGCCACTTAATTGAAGGAACGATATCACCGGATATTTCGGCAAAAAAGAGACGGAATCGCTGCAATCACAAGAAAGTTGCCAAAGATTTAAGAAAAATTTTAATGTTGGCAATTTTAAGAAGTTTTACTTCTTAGCGTCGCCACCTCAGGTTGCTATGTGAAAACTTCGCATACAGTCTTTTACAAAAATCGGGCGCAGCTGGGTAACATCAGCTCACCCGCACTTGGAATGGCCGCAACTGCGGCAAGTCATACAACCTTCGATCATGACCATTTCGAACTGACCGCAGGACGGGCACGCCTTGCCACGCGGGGCATCCATGTTGACGACCTGCGCCTGAGGGTCGGACTTCAGCCCCATCCCCTCGCCCTCAAGGAACCCGATCGCAATCAGGTGCTGCTCAATCACGCCACCGATGGCGGCCAGGATCGAAGGGATGTACTTGCCTTTCACCCACGCACCTCCACGCGGATCAAACACGGCCTTTAGCTCTTCTACAACAAAGGACACATCCCCACCGCGCCGGAAAACTGCGGATATCATCCGGGTCAGCGCCAGTGTCCAAGCATAATGTTCCATGTTCTTGGAGTTGATGAACACTTCGAACGGGCGACGTCGCCCACCGATGATAATATCGTTGATTGTCAGATAGATGGCGTGTTCACTGTCGGGCCATTTCAGTTTGTATGTCGACCCTTCCAGCGACTGCGGGCGGTCCAGAGGCTCTGACATGTATATGACATCGCCACCGTCAACCTCTTGTGGTGCGTTCACACTCTCTCCGGGCGCTTTGTCATCGCTTTCCGATACAGTCAGGACCGAACCCGTTACCTCATTTGGCCGATAAGTTGTACAACCTTTGCAGCCCTGATCCCACGCCTGCATGTAGACATCCTTGAACGCGTCAAAACTGATGTCTTCGGGGCAATTGATCGTCTTTGAAATCGAGCTGTCGATCCACTTTTGCGCCGCAGCCTGCATTCTGACGTGGTCAGACGGGCCGAGCGTTTGGGCATTGACGAAATACTCTGGCAGTTCCTTGTCGCCAAATTTATCGCGCCACATCTGAACCGCGTAGTCCACGACTTCTTCTTCGGTGCGAGAGCCGTCTTTTTGCAGCACTTTCCGAGTGTAAGCGTAGGCAAAGACCGGCTCGATCCCCGATGAGACGTTCCCGGCATAAAGGGATATTGTGCCCGTAGGCGCGATCGAGGTCAGCAGCGCATTTCGGATTCCATGCTCGCGGATTGCATCGCGGACATCTTCGTCCATCTGCTGCATCGTGCCGCTGGTCAAAAACTTCTCGGCATCAAACAGCGGAAATGCCCCTTTTTCGCGGGCCAGGTCCACTGACGCCAGATATGCGGCGCGGGCAATCGCGTGCAGCCAGCGCTCGGTCTGACGCGCCGCCTCCTCTGAACCGTATCTCAGGCCCAGCATCAGTAAAGCATCAGCCAGCCCCGTGACCCCCAGACCGATCCGGCGCTTGGCCTTTGCCTCGGTGGCTTGTTCGGGCAACGGAAACTTAGACGCATCCACCACATTGTCCATCATCCGAACGGCAGTTGCGACAAGTTCTTGCAGCGCGGCCTCGTCCAGATGGGCTGCATCTTCGAACGGGTCGGCAACCAGTCGCGCCAGATTGACCGAACCCAGCAGACAAGCGCCATAAGGCGGCAATGGTTGCTCTCCGCAAGGGTTGGTCGCCGCGATGGTTTCGATGTAATTCAGGTTGTTGGCCTTATTGATCCTGTCGATGAAAATCACGCCGGGTTCGGCATAATCAAATGTCGCCTGCATGATCTTGTTCCAAAGATCACGCGCCTGAACCGTGTGATAGATTTTACCGTCAAAAACCAATTCCCATGGGCCATCGGCCTTGACCGCCTCCATAAAGGCGTCAGTCACCAGAACCGACATGTTGAACATGCGCAGGCGGGCGGGATCGGATTTGGCGGTGATAAAATGCTCGATATCAGGGTGATCGCATCTTATCGTCGCCATCATCGCGCCCCGGCGAGAGCCTGCAGACATGATGGTTCGGCACATCGCATCCCACACGTCCATGAAACTCAGCGGTCCCGAGGCATCTGCCGCCACGCCATGCACATCGGCGCCCCGCGGACGGATGGTCGAAAAATCATAACCGATCCCCCCACCCTGCTGCATTGTCAAAGCGGCCTCTTTCAGCATATCGAAAATACCGCCCATGCTGTCCGGAATCGTGCCCATGACAAAACAGTTGAACAGGGTCACCTGCCGCGCCGTACCCGCACCTGCGGTAATGCGCCCCGCAGGCAGGTATTTGAAATCCTCCAACGCTTCGTAGAACTTCTGTTCCCACGCATCGCTGTCGTTTTCCACCTTCGCCAGATCACGCGCAATTCGCCTCCAGGTGTCCTCGACTGTCTGGTCATTGGGCGTTCCATCCGCCTGCTTGAAGCGGTACTTCATGTCCCAGATCTGCTCGGCAATGGGTGCGGCAAAGCGGCTCATCGGTGATTCCTGTGCTGTTAAGAGGTATCCAGATTAGACCAATTGGACCCCACCCTACAACACCTTGATAGCAGTTATGGTTGAGCTACAATGTATAGACGATTGTGGGACGACTCTGTGGGAAAGCTGTGGATAACTACGTAAATCTCATAAAACTCTCGGTCGGATCCGAAAGCGTCGACTCTCTTGTCGTGTGGCAAGACAGCTATCGGCTGCGTTTCGACGACGGGCTGCCGCGTCATATCACACGCATGTGGCCCAAGCGCGAAGCCGAGATTTTGAATGGCGGATCAATCTATTGGGTCATCAAGGGCGTGGTGCAATGCCGCCAGCGAATACTGCGACTGGACGAGGTGATCGGACAGGATGGCATTCGCCGATGCGGCATCGTCCTGGATCCCGAAGTCCACCGAACACAGAACGCCCTAAAGCGCCCGTTTCAGGGCTGGCGTTACCTGAAACCCCAAGACACGCCTGCCGATCTGCCCAAAGGCCGATCAGAAGATGACGCATTGCCCGAAGACATGAACCGCGCCCTTGCTGATATTGGCGTTTTGTAAGCCGCGTTACGTCAGGCGGTCGAGAACCGCCTCAAGAACCTTTTTGTCCGCAGCATCATAAGCTGCAACGCGGCTGCGCCACAGCGTCGCCTGAGATCTTAGAACCAGCCCATCTGACAGTATTTTCAGGTGGTTGGCGCGCAACGTCTCGCCGGTCGAGGTGATGTCCGCAATGGCTTCGGCTGTTTCGTTCATTACCGTGCCTTCGGTTGCCCCCTGGCTGTCGACAAGCGCGTAATCGGCCACACCTGAACCCGTCAGAAACTCTCGCACCAACCGGTGATATTTGGTCGCAATCCGCAACCGGTGGCCGTGGTGTTTACGAAATGCCGCCGCGACTGCGTCCAGATCGTCCAGCGAATCCACATCGACCCAGCAGGCAGGCGTTGCGATGACCAGATCCGCCTGACCAAACCCCAGCGGTGCAATCTGTTCTACCTGCTGTTCCCAGCGCGGCAGTTTTTCGTGTACAAGGTCAGTGCCCGTGACACCCATATGAATGCGGCCCGAGGCCAGTTCTCTTGGAACTTCACCGGCGGACAACAGAACCAGTGTCACACCATCAATCCCTTCGACCTTGCCGGCATACTCGCGGTCAGACCCGGCGCGCGACAGCTTGATGCCCCGCTTTTCGAACCAGGCAAAGGATTTCTCCATCAAGCGGCCCTTGGACGGCACTCCCAGTTTCAAACTCATTGCGCC
>JBPCWT010000440.1:0-4467 GCA_051009255.1 Ruegeria sp.
GAATGCCGCGCTTGTTCGAGAAATGTCGAACCCGGCAATCCGCATCGTCTCACTGACAATCACAGAAGGCGGGTACTTTCTTGATTCTGCGACCGGAAAACTGGATGCGGATCATCCGGATATCCGGTACGACATCGCCAACCCTTCATCACCCAGAACGGTCTTTGGTGCGATCGTTGCCGCCCTGAAACACCGGCGCGAAGCCCGGCAGATGCCATTTACCGTTCAAAGCTGCGACAACCTTCAGGGCAATGGGCAAATCACGCAGCAGGTTGTTGTCACATTGGCGCGCATGACTGATCCTGATCTTGCCAGATGGATCGACGATACTGCGGCATTTCCGAACTCGATGGTAGATTGCATTGTGCCTGCGACCGGGCCTGATGAAATCACGATAGCAAAAAACCTTGGCGTTAGTGACGCCGCGCCTGTCACGCACGAAAACTATCGCCAGTGGATTATCGAGGATCATTTTTGCGCGGGACGTCCAGATTGGCAAAAGGTCGGGGCGGTCCTGACAGATTCAGTACACGCCTATGAAACTATGAAAATCCGGGTGCTGAACGCCGGGCATCAGGTTTTGGCGAACGCCGGTGAATTGCTGTCGATAGGCACGATTGCCGAGTGTATGCGTGACCCAACTTTGTCTGCTTTTTTTCGCAGGGTTCAGGAAAATGAAATCCTTCCCTACGTGTCAGCTGCGCCAAATACCGAACCGGCGGATTATCTGAACCTGATCGAAGCACGGTTTTCAAACCCGCTTATCAAGGACACGACGCGCCGGGTTGCCTTTGACGGATCATCGCGCCACACGGGATTTGTCCTGCCAATCCTGCGGGACGCAGCGGCGGCCAACGGCCAGATCGACGGGCTGTGTCTGGTGGAAGCGCTGTGGGCGCGGATGTGTGCGGGGACGCGCGAAGACGGATCGCCAATTGACGCGAACGACCCGAAATGGGCTGCTTTGACACAAGCCGCGTCAATGGCAAGACAGTCCCCCGACATGTGGCTGAACCAAAAAGAGATTTATGGCGAACTGGCCAACGACGACCGGATAAAAGACCGGTTTTCCCACTGGCTGAAAATCGTCTGGGACAATGGAAGCCGGGCCGCGATTGATCAGTATCTGGCTGGCACGTAACCACCCTAAGACCCCAAATACATCCCTTTACTGCGCGAATTTTGTAGTATTTTCTTGCGTTTTGTCTTGAACTGAAGCGGTTGTTAAACCGTGCCAGGAGCTTCATTTGGATGGATTTTGGGGGATCGCAAGTGCGACTTTGATCCTGGATCTTTTTAGCCCCGGGGTGTTTGCGGCCGTTCTGTTTGCTTGCTCTACATTGCGGCCAATGTTGATTTCGGGATGCTTGTTGCTGGCTTTTACCCTGACCAATGTCACTTTGGGGTTGCTCGTTCTGTTTGGGCTTGATTGGTTGATCGAGGCCATTCGAAACGAAATTGAACGATCACTATTGAACCCGACGCAAACGGACTTTGTTCTCAGTTTCTTCCTTGGCGTTGTGATGCTGATTATGGCGGTCCACTCGCGCGGAAAGGAAAAGCCAAAGACCGCCAAACCCAGTTCCTTGTTGCCTGAAACACCGGCAAGGGCTGTGTTGGCGGGTGTTCTGCTGTGCCTGATGTCAGCGCCTGTGGCGGTTCCATACCTAGCCATGGTCACCCAACTATCTAGTTACGCAGGGGATAACAGCCAGTTGGCGATTATCATTCTGCTTGGCTACAACGCGCTATGGTCGCTTCCGTTCCTGATGATACCTTTGGTTTTCAGATTGTACGGCGACGACGCGACCCGGATCATGGCGGAAATTCGGGCACGTTTGGGGATCGCATTTTCCAAAGGGTACCCTTGGCTGTTGGGCGGATTGGGATGTTTGATGGTTTTGGATGCCACGCTTTATTTCTTCACTGGCAATGGCTTGATTTAATATATCAAACCATTTCAAGGCCTTACGAGTCAAAATTTCGCCGGCAATAAACCTAACCGTAAAGTATGACCTATGACTTGGGACCTGCGCCCATGATCGATTTTCGTCTTTCCTGCATACGTTCGTTGGCCTCGACGGTTCCATCGTGAAACGAGCCAAACCACTTGTCCCATGGGATTTCGAGCGATCCATAATTACATTCGAAATAGCGGTGATGCATCTGATGGTGGAACGTCCCCAACGCCAGCCTGTTCTTGTCCTTAACGATCAATCCTTGAAAGCCTGTATGCGTCGTGACAGCGGTAAGTGTATAATATTGCAGGTGAAAAATGATGTGCAGGGGATGGCCGCCGATCAGGAAATGGATCAGAACGGAACCCAGATAGATCGCATGTTCGGCGGGGTGCATGGACATACCGGACCAGGGGCCGACATTTATGTTCCGGTGATGCAGTGAATGGACATGTTTATACAGGAACGGGATATGGATCATCCGGTGGATCCAGTAGAAATAAAAGCTTTCCCACAAGGGGATTAACAGGAAGATCGCGACGAACCAGACCGGATTATATCCCCATGTTATTAAAGGGAAATATCCGCTTCCAAGTGCCCAGAGCATAAGCACTTCGTAAGCGCTCCAGAAAAACACACCAGAGCCGAGCGTCCAGAACATGTTGTCGCGAATTTGTCCGCCAAGCGTGAATTGCCTGCCCTTCACCATCAGGGGGCGCGGGTCGTATTTCAGGCGGTCGCCTTGCGCGGAATACTTGTAGAACCAAAGGTGCAGAACGCCTGCCACTGCAAAGATAAGCAGGAAATTACGTATATATATCAACGCGATCCAGCTGATCGCAAGCGTTTTGGTCTCTTCCAAGGATGGACTGAACCAAATGTAACAGGCGCAGGCAATCCCCAGAATAATCAGCTTTTCCGAGATAAGAAGCCACGAACCCCAAACCCATCGCACCATGTCCAGCGGCCTGAGTGGCCACGTGAAAAACGGGGACACCTTGATCGGAACCTCGGGCATGTGGTTCCAGCCTTTTAGTCGCGTTTTGGGCAATTCGTACGATCCTCTGAGGGCACATCTTACAATTGACACAACTTATATCCCGTGAAAAACAGAATTAGTTGATGATTAAATTCCGAAAATCCGAGGTATGATGCCGGTTTCCATTCGATCAATGCGATACTTTGTGACGGCATTGAACCGCGGAAATATCACGCAAGCGGCGGCTGATCTGCACGTGGCACCCTCGTCGGTTGCTGCGGCCATCGACCAGATCGAGGCGCATTTTCAGCTTAAGCTGGTGAACAGGGTTCGATCGCGGGGGATTCAGCCCACGGCAAACGGGAAGGTTCTGCAACGCAAGTTCGCCCGGATTTTGGAAGATTACGACGCGGTTTTGACCGAAGGTTCCGACTTGCGGCACGCGCTGAAGGGTGAGTTGCGGGTCGGATATTATGCCCCCGTTGCGCCCGCGTTTCTGCCGCAGGTTTTGTCGGACCTGTCCAGGTCCGGGGATCAGACCACGATTTATTTGGAGGAATGCGACAACGACCGCGCACAAACAGGATTGCTGGCCGGTGATTTTGACGCGATCCTGTTTGTTTCACACACTCCGCATCCGCAGATCGAATTTGATGTTCTGGTCAAAGCTCCGCCTTACTGTCTGGTTCCGGCAGATCATGCGCTGGCCAAGGCGGGCTCGGTCAGTCTTTGGGAACTGGTTGGAGAGCCGATTGTCGTTTTGAACCGGCCTGTCGTGGCGGATTACTATCGCAAGATTTTCAATGATTTTGATGCGCAGCCCACAACGATTGCATACGCCAATTCGACCGAAATGGTGCGCAGCTATGTTGGTGCGGGTCATGGATGCGCGATTCTGAACATGCTTCCGTCAACGAATGTCAGCTATGGCGGCGACCGGGTTGCCGCTGTTCCAATCAGTGATCCGTTGCCAGCCCTGTCGCTGTCGATTGGGTATGGTAAATCCAATCAGCGGCGTATCGTTTCGCATTTTGTCGAACAGTGCCGGAGTTATTTCAAGGACGGGCGCGGGATGCGCCATATCGTTACGTCCGAGGACCGCTGATCCGGCTGCCGAAAACCAAAGTTAATTTGCCCGGTGGTCGGGTCGGATCAGTCCAAACCGCTTTGCAGTGTACGGAACTCTGTCTCTAGCCAAGGGAGCTTGGCGCACATGGGGTTGGTGTAATTGTCCTCGATCAGTTTGCTGATGATATTGTGGATCAGCCGTGAGGTGGATTTCGGATAAACATCCGTGGTGAAAAGAGACACCGTACGTACAAAGTTTCTGCCGGGAAATGGCAGGGCTTTTACCCTGTCATGGAACCGCCGTGCACGATTGAAACTGGCCGCCGTGGTTATGGCCCATCCGCTGCCTTCGGAGACCAGCCCGACGATGGATTGATTACACTCCAACTCGAACCGGTTCGGCAGGTTGAACTTGCTGCGGGTAAGCTGAATTTCGATCTGCTTGCCGATCGTATAGTCACG
>JBPCWT010000441.1:0-4583 GCA_051009255.1 Ruegeria sp.
GGGCGCGGATACCTGGAAATGACTGGTTATTAATCGGTTACGGATTGCGCCTGATCTGCCAACACCGTTTAGCGTACAACGTACACCGAAACCGTGGAATGCCGCACGACCCGAGCGGCATTTGGGCCAAGCAAATAGTCCTTGAGATCCGGTTTATGTGCGCCGATGACGATCAGATCAGAACCCGCGCCTTCTGCTGTTTTAAGGATTTCCTGATACGCGGTCCCAGTCGCCACAACATGCCGGATCGAAGAGTTTCGTTCCTGCCCAAGGGTGGTCGCACATAGGTTAGTCAGTTTGTCCTGTGCTTCCTGCACTGCTTGGTCGTGAAAGTCCGGCTTGAAAAAACCAGATACCCAGCTTTCGCCAAAGTCGGGAAGTACCGTCACAACATCCAGCTGTGCGCCTTCCATATCGGCCAAAGAGGCCGCGGTGCGCAAAACCGGCGCATCCAGATCGCCATTGCTGATATCGACAGCACAAAGAACAGATTTTGTCATGCTGTAACCTCTTGTCTGGCGGCTCGGCCGCGTTGCAGGAAGGCGATGAAACCAAGTAACAAAAACGCCGGAATAAAGATCAACTCCTTGCGCGGTTGGCTTGCCGGTAGATTGACCGATGAAATTTGCACTGGTTCATCAGCGTAATAATCGAAATTACCCAGCCCATCTGCCACAGGCGTGCCAAACAATGGCTCGTCCAGCTTTACGACCCCATCTTCTTGCAAAAGCATCAGACCCATTGCCTCAACCCGTGCCTCGCCGCCTTCTTCGGGGCCGACAGTCAGGACAATCGTGGTATCAACCACCTTACCTGTATCAAAGTCAGGCCCCGAGGCGACCATACGGATTTCGGCACCCGAAGGCGCCTCGCCCACGGCCTGAACAAAATCGACAGGTTCAACCGCCGCATATGGTGGCGAGATTCGATCCATAAAGAAATCTGGACGGAACAACGCAAATGCCACGAAGATCAGCGCGACCGTTTCATAAATGCGGTTGCGGGTCAGGAAATATCCCATTGTCCCCGATGTGAAGACAAGAATTGCTATTGTTGCTGTAATAGCGACGATAATGCCCTCTATCCATGTCACATCAATCAACAACAGATCGGTGTTGAAGATGAAAACAAATGGCAACGCGACGGTGCGAAGCGAGTAGAAAAACGCCGTGAACCCGGTTTTTATCGCGTCCCCACCTGAAACAGCGGCGGCCGCGAAACTTGCCAAACCAACTGGTGGTGTCACGTCGGCCATAATACCGAAGTAGAAGACAAACAAATGCACAGCGATCAACGGAACGATCAATCCACTTTGCGCACCCAGTTCAACAACAACACCCGCCATTAACGAACTGACAACGATATAATTGGCCGTGGTCGGCAGCCCCATTCCCAGAATAAGACTGAGCAGTCCAACCATGACCAGCATCAGGATCAGGTTGCCGCCCGACAGAAACTCCACAAGGTCCGCCATGACCTGACCAACACCGGTCAATGTCACGGTGCCCACGATCACCCCCGCCGTCGCGGTGGCCAGGGCGATACCGATCATATTGCGGGCACCGTCAATCAGGCCTTGCCACAGATCGCCAAAACCTTCGACAAAGGTGGTGACCACATTGCTTTGACCACGGAACAATGCCTTGAGCGGTTTCTGCGTCAGCAGGATCACGAACAACAATGCCGTCGCCCAAAACGCGGACAGACCCGGAGATTTTTGTTCAATCATCAAAAAATAGACCAGAACGATGATCGGCAAAAGATAATGCAGACCGGCCTTGTAGATGTCCTTGATTATCGGCAGCGTGACCTCTTTGGCGTTGGGGTCATCCGGTTCCAAATCCGGGACTTGCGCTGCTAGATACAGCAGGGCCACGTAGACCGCGCAGATTAAACCGCTAAGGATCACCCCGGCAGACGAAGGTGCCCAGTTGTTGATCGCTTCGACAGGGTATTGCGAACTGTAACACAACCCCGCGAATACAAGGAAAAAGGAAAACATCCCGACAATTGTTCGGGCCAGGTGAACTTCGCGGTCGCCCAATGTCGGCATATTCCGCTTCACCGCCTCTAGGTGCACGATGTAAACAAGCGCGATGTAGGAAATCGCGGCTGGCAGGAAGGCATGGGTAATGACTTCTACATAAGAAATACCGACATACTCGACCATTAGGAATGCCGCGGCACCCATTACTGGCGGCATGATCTGCCCGTTGACGGATGACGCGACCTCGACCGATCCGGCCTGTTCACTGCTAAAGCCGACACGCTTCATTAGTGGAATGGTGAATGTACCTGTCGTCACGACGTTCGCGATAGACGAACCTGAAATCAGGCCAGTGGCAGCTGATCCGACAACTGCGGCCTTGGCAGGACCGCCGCGCAGGTGACCAAGCGCACCGAATGCCATTTTGATAAAGTAGTTACCTGCCCCAGCCTTATCCAACAGCGCACCGAAAAGAACGAACAGGAAAACAAATTTGGTCGAAACACCCAGCGCGATGCCAAAGACACCTTCCGATGTGATCCACATATGGCTCATCGCTTTTTTCAGGCTGGCACCCTTCCAGCGGATAACCTCGGGCACCCATTCGGACGCACCAAAAAAGACATAAGCCAGAAAAATCGTCGCGATGATTGCCATTGCCGGGCCAAGTGCACGGCGCGCCGCCTCGAACAAAAGCAAAAGGCCTATTAGGGCGAAAATCTTGTCTGTATCATCCGCCAGGCCGCCCGCATTCACAATTTTTTCGTAGAAAAAGTATCCATACAACGCGATCGCAGCGCCAACGATCCCCATAATCCAATCCTGGATCGGAATGTAATCTCGTGGGCTGGACCTCAGGGCCGGATAGGCCGCAAATGCAAGAAACATGGCAAAGGCCAGATGTATCTGCCGCGAGTTGTTCACGACGCTGCCAGGTAACAGCACATTGGATAATGGCGACGCCAGAACCACCTGGAAAATTGACCAAATGGCCGCCACGACTGCCAGAAACACTCCAACATTTCCAACCGGGTTACGGGCACCGGCGTCCGAGGATGCAACCAGATCCTGAAGTTCGTCTTCAGATAAAGGACGATTGCCCTGTTGCTCAGAACTCATGTGTTTTCTCCCCGTCCGGCAGCCTTTTTTTTGCGGCCTTCGTAAAATCACCCGTTCACCGGGTTTAAGCGAGGCGCACAAAGCGCGCCTCGCCTGTGGCATGGTTGCTTACTGAATCCAGCCTTTTTCTTTGTAGTACTTCTCGGCGCCCGGATGCAGCGGAGCCGAAAGCCCGTCTGCGATCATTTCTTCGGGCTTGAGGTTGGCAAAGGCCGGATGCAGCTTTTTAAAATCATCGAAGTTCTCGAAGACAGAGCTGACAACCGCGTAAACCGCGTCCTCAGATACATCAGCCGATGTGACAAATGTCGCACCCACGCCAAACGTAGATGTGTCACCATCCGAGCCACGATACATTCCGCCCGGAATGGTCGCAGTCCGATAGAACGAGTTGTCGTCCACCAGTTTGCTAACCGCATCACCTGTCACGTTGACCAGAACCGAGTCACAAGCTGTGGTAGCCTCCTGAATCGAACCCGAAGGGTGACCGACCGTGTAAACCATTGCGTCGATCTGGTTGTCGCACAGTGCCGCAGATTGTTCTGCTGCTTTCAACTCTGTTGCCAGCTCAAAGTCGCCAGTTGACCAGCCCATCGACTCCAACAGAACTTCCATAGTGCCGCGCTGACCGGAACCGGGGTTGCCGATGTTAACACGCTTGCCTTTCAGGTCTTCAAAGTTGGTAATTCCGGCATCAGCACGCGCCACAACCGTAAACGGTTCAGGGTGAACCGAGAAAACGGCGCGCAGGCTTTCAAACGGCCCGGCTTCTTCAAATTTTGAGCTGCCGTTATAGGCGTGGTACTGCCAATCCGACTGAGCGACGCCGAACTCCAACTCGCCTTCACGGATCGTGTTAATGTTGTAAACCGAGCCACCAGTCGACTCGACCGAACAACGAACGCCGTGTTCTTTGCGTCCCTTGTTGACAAGACGGCAGATCGCACCGCCTGTCGGATAGTAAACACCAGTCACACCACCGGTACCGATGGTAATGAATTCTTCCGCAAAAGCGGCAGGTGCCATGAACGCCGCCGTAACGAAGGCGCCGAGGCTGAACTTGCTGCTATTTTTCATTTGTGAACTCCCAGGTATTCTTTTTCAGTCGACGGAAGAACGGCACAATTTCCCCATCTCGGGAAGGGCGCCGATGCCGATCTAGAACGCCTTACTTGAGGGGCGCAAACGGCTGAAATTCCAGACTCTCCCGATCGTCCGAGGGTTTCATTCACATAACCGTGTTGTCAAGGCTCGTACTGAGACTTGGTGGCCGAATACGCAGATATGACGATGGCGCTGTAACTTTCCCCGCTACGGAAAACCAAGGAACGTCAAAAGGCGCTCTCTTTACTCAATTGCGAAAACAACATTTTGGACCGAGTTAACCGGTAGTACAAACTCACATTGTTCGGCGTTAATTCATCTTTATTATCTCTGTTCGGAATGTCGAAGTACGACCCGGCACATGTTCGATTAG
>JBPCWT010000442.1:0-33508 GCA_051009255.1 Ruegeria sp.
TCCCACAGCTGCTTCCACAGCGGCTGGTCCAGACCGTACCGCGCCTCGATATTGGCCAGAACCTGCGGCGGCAACGGCCGCTCCGAGGTAAATGGCCCGCCGGGCGCGAAGTGCATCAAAAAGAAACATGCGACAATCAGCAAAAGGATTGTCGGAACGGCGATCAGCAATCGCCGGATGATATAGGCAAGCATTTAATGCCCCCATGTATACAGGTTTTGCCCCGGACTTTCATCCGGGGCAAAACACGATCTAAGTTGGATTACTCGGCGATCTTGTAGAGGTTTCTGGAGTACCAGTTCTGCTCTACGTTATTGACCGGCCAGTTCCCCACATCGCTGTCCATCATATAGACGCCAGCATAGTGATAGATCGGAATGATGGGGGTTTCCTGCGCGATGATGCGCTCGACCTCGGTGTACAGCGGTGCTGCATCATCCGATGTCTTGGCCTCTGCCAGCAGTTCGTCAACGCGCGCATTGGCGAATTTGCCGTCGTTATAACCGGAATCCGACTGCAGCAGGTCAAGGAAGGTCGACGCTTCGTTATAGTCGCCACACCACGCACCACGTGCCAGTTCAAAGTTCTGGTTGCCGCGCTCTTCCAGGAACACTTTCCATTCCATGTTGGCCAGTTCGACCTGAACGCCCAGTTTTTGCTTCCACATCTGGCTTAGCGCAACGGCGACCTTCTTGTGAGCCTCCGAAGTGTTGTAAACCATGTTAAAGCTCAGCGGGTTGTCCGCCCCAAAGCCTGCTTCGGCCAGCAATTCCTTGGCCAGCTCATCACGCTCGGCCTGGCTCATGGATGCCATTTCCACTTCGGGAACGGTAAAGCCTGCGGTTGCTTCCGGCGCAAAAGTATAGGCTTCCGGCTGACCACCTGCCATCACTTTTTCAGTGATGATCTTACGGTCGACGGCCAGCGACAGGGCTTGGCGCACGTTGGGGTCTTTGAACGCTTCCGGTCCGCCCTCGGACAGGTTGAACGTGTAATAATAGTTACACAGACGCGGGAAGCTGATTGCCTCGCCGGGATGCTCTTCCTTGAGACGCGGGTACTGACCAGCCGGTACTTCGGTGCGGTCCAGTTCGCCTGCCAAGTAACGGGTCAGGGCGACATTTTCATCGTTGATGACCAATGCCACGACCTTGTCGATGATCGTGTTATCGTTGTCCCAGTACATTTCGTTGCGCTCGCGCACCGAACGTTCCTGCGGCAGATGCTCGGTCAGGACATAGGCACCGTTGGACACGATGTTTTCAGGCTTCGTCCATGTATCGCCAAACTCCTCGATAACTTTTTGAGGCGCGGGGAACGTGGTCGCGTGCGTGGTCATCTGTGGGAAGTAAGGCAGTGGTTTGCTCAGCTTGATTTCCAGTGTGTGGTCGTCGATGGCTTTTACGCCCAGATCATCCACGGTTTTCTCACCCGCGATAATTTCTGCTGCGTTCTCGATCGACATCAGCTCCATGAACCATGCATAGGGCGAGGACAATTCAGGATCGACGGCCCGCTTCCAGCCAAACACGAAATCGCCCGCGACAACCGGATCACCGTTCGACCACTTGGCATTGTCACGCAGCGTAAAGGTGTAGACGTCTTTGGTATCGTTGGTGGTAAATCCGGTTGCAACACCGGGAACCAGGTTACCGTCTTCGTCCTGGTTCATCAGACCTTCGAACAGGTCGCGCACGATCTCGGCGCCCGATACATCCTCGACGACCTGCGGGTCGACCGAGCTGTGCTCGTCCAGAATTCGATAGATAAACGTCTGATCGTCAGCCAGCGCCTCGCCGGTTTCCGGGTGTGTGCCGGCGGCCATTGCAGCGCCCGCGATTATGGTCGAGGACAGTAGCCCCGCCAGCGTGTATCGAAGTTGTTTTTTCATGAGTGTCTCCCATCTTTTTTGGGTGTCGGCCCGCGCATTTCACCTGAGAAAGCGGGCGTGCCCAGTTCATCCGACGCTCGAGGCGACCCAATTGTTTTTTGGATTTGGCTACACCAATTCACAAGGAACACTGTGCCACGGCCTCTGTCATTCAGTCGGAAATCATCGTGAAAGTCGCCTTTCACTGCGCGCGAACGTGGCATTCTTCGCCCCAAGGTTAAAGCCTTGACCCGCAATTTTTTCCACACAACGTAGAGTCGCATCAATTTCCGGGGGTGCTCTGAAACATTGTAACCAATGCAGGCGGCACAAAAACAACAATGTTAATCCGCGATTTTGATCCAGCGTGCTTGCACGGGCAATTTACGCAGGGTCAATTGAGCAGGCGGGACGGTTTTCGGGCGAATCAGTCAGGATTTTGGCAATTGATCGGCGTGATTGATTCCCCGGTTGGCCGCGATGTTCTGTTTCACTCGCGCCGATCGGCAACAGCGCGTTGGGGTCATGACACTGGACAAGCTCTGCAAAGACCGCTTACCTATGAATATACGAGTACGAGCCAAAGTCCGTCATGCGTTAATTGTTGAATACAAGGAATTTCGCGTCGTCCGCAGGGATTATTGCGAAACACAGCCAGCGTTCAATGCGCACATCCTTCTGACATTACAGAAACCTGTAAAAGACGGCCAGAACACCTCGGTACATCGGAAATCCTGCTTTGCACGGCAACGGCGAACTGTTGCGAGGTGCAGAAACGGGAATTGAACAAAAGCTCACAAAAAAGGTTTTCAGTCAGCGCCCAATTTGTCGCGCGGTCTGAATTCAACAGAAGGGGAAAACAATGAATGACTTTAAGACCAAATCAAACAAAAGCGCGATCAGGGCCGCCGTTTTTGGGGCATGTTTTGCCGTCGCCACGGGTTACGCGGCTGGCGAGGTTTCGGCCCAGACATGGGAAGAAAACCTTAAGCGAAACGCGGAAACCACGGAACAGAACCATCTGAATGCCCCGTTTGTGAAGCCGGAAAACTTCAAAACGCCTTACACCTCTCCAGGATATTGGCCGATCTTTGAAAATCGCGGACCGCTTGATTTTTTGCCCGCTGACTAACCGTCCAAAGTTCTGGTGATGGGCAGCGGCGACCCGACGCCCAACCCCTACAGATACGGGCCAGCTTTGGCCGTGATCGCGAACGGTCACCCATATTTCATTGATTGCGGCGAAGGGTGGTGGCGGTCTGTCGGATACTCTGTGCAAGCACAGGGCGCGATGGATCTGGCCTCGGTTATGTCACTGGACAAGCTCAAGTACCTGTTCCTGACCCACCTTCACGAAGATCACACCGTTGGTCTGCCATCCTTTATCTCTAACCCTTTCAAATTCGGCCCCGGACCCGACAAGAAAATCTATGGTCCGCCCGGCGTGGATGAAATGATTGCCAACATCAACGCGGCCTGGCGTCTTGACCGGAATGAAATGTTCCAGGGCTCGATAATGCAGCCCGCAGATGGTGCCACCGCGATTGGCGTTCCCGTCTGGCCCATGACGCCAGACGAAGGGCGCAGAATTTTCGAAGATGACAACGTCATGGTCGAGGCCTTTCCGTCCAAACACGGGTTCCTGCAACACACTTTTGCCTACCGGTTCACAACGAAACCTGATAGGCGTGTTCTGGCCTTTGGCGGCGATGGTCACTATTCCAAGGGATTAGTGAACGCGGCCAAGGATGCCGATGTCCTGTTTGTCGAAAGCATCACGCGCAAGAATATCAAGTTCGCGCCGTGGGGTGGCGATACCGAGGAAGAAAAGGTCAAAATCATCGGTGCCTATCACATGTTCCCAGAGGACATGAAAAAGGTGCAGGACGATTCCGGCGTCAAGAATATCGTGATGGTTCACGTCCAGAACTACAACGATCCGGAAAACTTTGACCGGCTGGGCGTACAGCAGGAAATGATCGACGCAGGCGTCGTGAACATCCTGCAGGCGCAGGACGGCGACCTGTTCTAAAGCCGGTTTAGGGAAAGGGCGCACAGGCGCCCTTTCATTCAGGCCGCATTTCAACGTGCATGCCTGACGACGCGGACAGTGTATCAAGCGTCAATCAACGCATTTCATCAGGGGTCCAGCGTGTCGACATCAACTCACAAGCCCGACAAGATATTGTGTCGGGCTTGATTTGCGCGGCAAATCCGGCAAATCTCTGGTCATGAACATGCAGCCTCCCAGCTCGCTCAACGCGGGCCCGGCCCCGATACAGGTCGCGTTCGACCGCCGCGAGTTGTCTTTGATCCTCTCAGTATATGGCCGAATGGTGGCCGCCGGAGAATGGCGTGACTACGGGATATCAAACCTGCGCGACATTGCCGTTTTCTCGATTTTCCGACGAACCGCAGAACACCCGATCTATCGGGTAGAAAAAAACCCGCGCCTTCGTCAGCGGCAGGGGATCTATTCTGTCGTCGGGATGGATGGCCGGATACTGAAACGCGGTCACGATCTGCGTTCCGTGCTGCGCGTACTGGAACGCAAGCTGATCCGCTCCGTTGACCCTGATTAGAGCCTTTTTCGCGACGTAACCGGCCCGTCACCTTGCGTTTTGATCCGTGAAATAGCCTCGTCAATGCCCTCGTACTGCGCAGCCATGTGAAACGCATTGGCATGCAGAAACCTGTCGTCATCCGCGACCCATGCCACATGACCCTTCCAGAACACCAGGTCCCCGCGTTTCAGCTTTGCATCCTCTGGCAAGTCGTCCCCCAGTACCTTTTCCTGATCACCGCTGTCGCCGGGACAGGGGATTCCACACGCCAGCAGCGCCGCCTGAACCAGCCCGGAACAATCCAGCCCGAACCGGCTGTTCCCGCCCCACAGATACGGCGTGCCCAGAAACAGCGCGGCCACGGAAACCGGATCGGAATACCGCCACGGCTCGGGCGATACATGCACGTTTGGGATGAAACCCAGCTCCGTTTCGACAAATCTGGACTGTTCAGAGATTACGCTGATCCTGCTGCCAAAACTCAGCGACAGCCGATCCGGGGTTTTCATATCGGGTTCGGCATAGACATGCGTCGCCGCTGCGGTGATCCAATGTGTTGCTCGCAGAACCGGACCAAGCTGCGCGGTGCGGACCCAGCCTGAATATCTGTCCTTGTCCGCGATGACCCGGCTGTGATCTCCTGCCGTTTCGCCCACCGTGACCGTATCGCCAAACAACAATTGCCGGTCTCGCGGCCCGTTAGGGCTGCGCAGCAGATCGACAACCGGTTCTGACACCCGCTGCCGCGTCATAGGTCCAGCATTCCGGGAAGCGCCTGCAACAGGGCGCGCGGCCCTTGCCCCAATCCGCCCTTGCTGCGCCCCGGTTCCTTGCTGCGCTGCCATGAATAGATGTCAAAATGAATATAGGCGCTGTCGGCCACAAAGCGGCGCAGAAACAGGGCTGCGGTGATTGATCCGGCAAACCCGCCCGATGGGGCATTGTCCAGATCGGCAATGCCCGGTTCGATCAGCGCCTCGTAAGGTTCGTGAAACGGCATCCGCCAAACCGGGTCTGATACGTGTCTTGCCGCCTGCGCCAGCACCGCCGCCACACCGTCGTCATCGGTGAAAAACGGCGCAAGGTCTGCGCCAACGGCGACTCGCGCGGCACCTGTCAGCGTCGCCATCGAGATCACCAGATCCGGCCCATCCTCGTCGGCCATTGCCAGCGCGTCGGCCAGCACCAACCGACCCTCGGCGTCGGTGTTGTTGATCTCGACCGTCAGGCCCTTGCGCGAGGTCAGGATGTCGCCCGGACGAAACGCGTTGCCAGAAACCGAGTTTTCGACGGCTGGGATCAGAACACGCAACTGAACTGGCAGTTCCAGCGCCATAATCATCCGCGCCAGTCCCAGAACATTGGCCGCGCCACCCATATCCTTTTTCATCAACCCCATGGCCGAGGCAGGTTTCAGGTCCAGCCCGCCAGTGTCGAAACAAACGCCTTTGCCCACCAGCGTCAGTTTTGGCCCGCTTTTGCCCCAGTTCATCTCGATCAGCCGGGGCGCCTGTTCTGCCGCGCGCCCGACCGCGTGGATCATGGGCAGGTTTTGTTCCAGCAGGGCATCACCCACGACAGTTCGGCACTTTGCACCAAACTCTTTTGCCAGGGCTTCTGCCGCTTCTTGCAACTGGACCGGACCCATGTCCGAGGTTGGCGAATTAATCAAATCACGGATCAGCGCCTCGGCATTTGCCACGGCCTCGATCTGCGCCGCATCAACGCCCTCGGGCGCCACCAGCCGGGCCTTGGCCGGTGTCTGCGCCTTGTACCGGTCAAACCTGTACCCTGTCATCAACCAGCCAAGGCATTCCACGTCCAGCACGTCATCCGGCAGGCCCGACGCGATACGATACACCCCTTCGGGCAATGCCTCTGCCGCGGCGGCCAGCGGAAACCGCTTGCGCGCTCGTCCGGCGTCGGAGCCGTATCCCGCCAGCGCCATGTTGGGCGTCTGATCCTTGCCGGGCACCAGCAACACCTGACCCAGCGCCCCCGTGAACCCATTTGATCCAACCCACGACCGCACCATATCCGGTTGCTGTTGCAGCCAATCGTCAAGGTCGGATTTCGCAATGACATGCAGGGAAATGGCTGTGTCGGTGGCCGGTGCAAAGGACAGGGTCATGGGCATCTCGAATGGCTGGTTTTGCCCTACACTATCGGCCCCCGATCCACCCGCAACCCCTGTCAGACCGAAAGGTCCTGTTGATCCCAAACAGCGGTCAACGAACGCTCGCCAACACGAACCAGCCTGAAAAGGGTTGCGCCGGCTGCGACCATGTCACCCGCGTCCAGGGTTTCGGTTACGTCCCTTGCCACGCGGGCCAGCCCTGTCATTCCAATCGGTTCCGCCATTGGTCCAAGCGACCGCACTGTTTTGCGCAGGCTTGCCCAGTCGTGCTGCCGCCAGAACCGTTCGCAATCGGACAGGCGGACAGCCAGTTCTTCGGTGGCGCGGCACAGAATATCTTCGGCGCTTCTGTCCCCGAACTGACGTTGCAGCGCGCCCAGCCGATCCATATCCAGACGCACGGTTTCCACCTGTTCAAGAGGAACGATTTTTTCCAAGACCTTCACCCCGGTTTCGATGCTAATTCGGTTTACCGGCATCCTGAGGTCACATTCCTTTGCAAAAGGTTGTCCCAATCGTCGATAATGTCTCGAATTTTGGTCGAATTCGGACTAGATCAGCCGTCAGCATTTATTTAACGCGGGGACACGAGAATGGAATTAGCCAAACCTCTGCCTAATTACCTGGCGCAGCGCTATCACGGCTGGAAGGCCACGACCTATTCCGAAAATCAGGCGTGGTACCGCAGGCTTGCGACCGAAGGTCAGCGCCCACGCGCCATGGTGATCTCGTGTTGTGACAGCAGGGTGCATGTCACGTCGATCTTCGGAGCGGATCAGGGCGAGTTCTTTATTCACCGCAACATCGCCAACCTTGTCCCGCCCTATGCCCCCGACGGCGATCACCACGGCACCAGCGCGGCCATCGAATATGCCGTGACCGCGCTTAAGGTGGCGCACCTGATCGTGCTGGGCCATTCCCAATGTGGCGGCGTTCAGGGCTGTATCGACATGTGCAAGGGACAGGCACCCCAACTGGAAGCCAAGGAAAGCTTTGTTGGGCGTTGGATGGATATCCTCAGGCCCAAATACGATCTGGTGGCAGAGGTCGAGGACGGAACGGAACAGGCGCGTCAGTTCGAAAAGCACGCGGTTGTTGCATCGCTGGAAAACCTGATGACCTTCCCCTTCATTTCGTCCGCGGTACAGGACGGAACGCTCAGCCTGCATGGTTTGTGGACGGATATCGGCGAAGGCGGCCTGCAATGCTATGACCCGAAAGAAAAGAAATTCGAAGTGGTCTGACCGACCCGTTCAGTCACAATGACTCGCAGGCGCGGATCAGGTCACTGACCCCGCGCCTTTTTTGGTATGCTGTCTGCATCCCGTTTGGAATCAGGGCGTGAAATGACTTGGATAAAACGAATACTGGGTGCGCTGATCGTCATCATTTTGCTGCTGGTCGGCGTTTCCTACCTGCTGCCGGGCAAGGCCGAGGTTTCGCGCACGGTAACTATCGCGGCCCCGCCGCAGGCCATTTTTCCTTACGTGAACTCCATGCAGGAAACCGAGAAGTGGTCGCCCTGGTTGTCCCGCGACCCGGAAACAAAACTGACCTATGATGGTCCGGCCTCGGGCGTGGGAAATACACTGACATGGGCATCGGATCATCCACAGGTGGGATCAGGGACGCAGGAAATCATTGAAAGCATTGAAAACCGGGCCGTCAGAACCGCGCTGGATTTCGGGCCGATGGGAACCGCAACTGCGCAATTCACGCTGGACCCTGCTGGCGACGAGACAACAGTTACCTGGGGCTTCGAATCCGCACTGGGCCTGAACCCCATGTCGCGCTGGATGGGTCTGATGATGGATAAATGGGTCGGCGGCGATTACGAACGCGGGCTTACCAACCTCAAGACGCTGGTCGAAGGGCAAAGCTGACGATCGAACGCCAAGGAAATGGCGTCATTTAATATCTTCCAGCATGCAGTTTCTTGCAACCAGCGTAAAACTCGCAAACATAGTAATTCGATATATCAGCCGTAAATTTATGGCCATTCTACTCCGCTTTTCTAAATGGTGGTGCGGTATTGGATGGCGCAATCTCAAAACACGATGGCAGAAAATAACAAGCATTACGCCGCCCTCACGCCCACTTGAAAATCACAAGTTGGAAAATTTCACCGACAACTCGAAACGCAGTGGCGTTCGCTTGCGATTGGGTTGGGTGACTTCAGTAAAGGGTGATGACGAATGCTGTGTAACGGTAAGCGAACATTCAAAACGGGTTTTGCACTTCCGCTATTGGGAATCGCGGTTGCACTGCCGGGATATGCAATGGCCAGTTCAAGCAACGATTTGTGCGATCGCGGCTTTGCGCGAAAGGCCGCGACCGAGATGGACGTAAATTCGCTGTGTGGGTGTGACACGGTCACGACCGGTTTCATCGAACGTATCCAGCGGCACAAGAACTTCGAGGAAATTCTCAGACAAACCAGCGACACCTGCCCGGGCCTTGCAAATATACTGATTGATTTGCCCACGGCATCAGTCGCTGAAAATACCAACGCGCCCAATGGCGAGGACCGGGACAGTGATGAAAGCCCCGGTGACGAAGGCGACAACCCCGGAAACGGGGGTGGAAACACACCGGGCGACGGGAACGAAGAACCGGGTGACGGTGACGAAAATCCCGGTGACGGCGATGATAACCCCGATGATGGCGGCGAAGATCCGAGTGAGGGGACCGAAGATCCGAGTGACGGGACCGAAGACCCAGATGATGGCGACAAGGACAAGGAAAACAATGGCAAAAAGCCCGACGATAAGGGCGACAACGGCCACGGGAATGATGAAGACGGCAACTACAACAGCAACCCCGGAAACTCGAACGATCCTGACGACACTACGGATGACGATGGAACCCCGGGAAATAGCGGCCAAACAACCTGAGTGGCCCGACTATCGCGCAGTCCGTAATCCGTCGATTGATTGACGCACAAACCCCGCCGATCCTACGGCGGGGTTATTGCGTCCTGACAGCGAAAATACCTTTGGAAACCGTGGCACTTTTCCGATTCCTGTTCATATCACAGGGCCGAACTGATCCCGCCAAAACCCATCACTGTGAAAATTGGCGCATTCCGGGTACAAGTTAAACAACCGCTTGGACACCTGAACGGAACATGAATGCCGGACGTCTTTGATCATATCAATGCATGGCTGATTAACCAGTTGCACAAGGATGTCGATTTACCGGACACCATGTCCGGGCTGGCCGAACGTCTGCTCGCCGGGGGTGTTCCCGTTTGTCGGATGGTGATCGGGCGGTCGATGCTGCATCCGATCATCGGGCTTGTTGATCTGACATGGGATGCCGACACGCAACTGGTCGACAGCTGGCACGTTTCTCGCGACAAGTTGCAGACATTCATAACCGACAAGACATTTAACTCTACCCCGTTTGCCAAAATGATCATGGAAACCGAAACCGAGTACCTGGCTGATCTGACCAACCCCGAAACCGTTGCCGAGTTCGAGATTTTTGAAAAGCTCGCGGATTCCGGGGTCACAGGATACGCGGCGTTTCAGCAGAACTTTGGCGATGGTCGCATCGACCTGCCGTACGAGTCACTGAACATGCACGGTTCAATTCTGTCCTTCTGCACCCGGCGGAATAACGGGTTCTCTGATGAAAATCTGGATGGCCTGCGCCGGATACAACCCGCGCTGTTTGCCTGTGTCCGGGTCGCGACGGATCGGCAATTGGTGAATGTCCTGCTGGAAACCTATCTGGGGCGTACCTCGGGCAAGCGCGTGCTGACCGGCCAAAGCGCGCGCGGGGATATTCAAAAGATCGACTGCGCCTTGATCTATTCAGACCTCGCGGCGTCGCTGGAGCTGTCGCAAACGCTGGACGGCAAGGACTATATCGAATTGCTGAACACTTACTTTGACTGCACGGCGGGCGCGGTTCTGGATTACGGTGGCGAGGTATTGAAATTCGTGGGCGACGGGGTTCTGGCGATCTTTCCAATAGACGGAAAGCTGCGAACACCCGAAACCATGTGCGCCGCTGCCTTGTCTGCCTCGCGCGACGCATTCGCCCGCGCCGAACAGGAAAACGCGGCACGCCGCGACGATTCCGCACCTCTGATAGATTTCGGGATCGGGCTGCATGTCGGGCAGGTGCTCTATGGAAATGTCGGCGCCAAAAGCAGGCTCGATTTTACCGCAACCGGCCCCGCCGTAGGTCTGGTCAGCCGTTGCGAAGCCCTGACCCGCAACCTCGACCGGCGGCTGATCGCAACGTCCGAGTTTGCCGAAGGGTGCCCCGAGACAGCCGAGGCGCTGGGACAGCATTCGATACGCGGGTTCGATTGTGACCCGGCCCTGTTCACCTATCCGATTGAAAGCACCTGATCGGAACTAAAAAACCCCGCCCGTGTCGGGCGAGGCTTTGAGGCTTTGCAAAAAACGTCGGCACACCCTTTGGTGGTGACTTGCCGCGTTCAGCCTTTTTTCAGAACTTCGCGGCCCAGCAACTCGGCGATCTGCACCGTATTCAGGGCGGCACCCTTGCGCAGGTTGTCAGACACGCACCACAGGTTCAGGCCGTTATCAATCGTCGAATCCTGGCGAATGCGGCTGATGAACGTGGCGAAATCGCCGACACATTCTGCCGGGGTCACATAGCCACCGGATTCGCGCTTGTCGATCACCATGACACCGGGTGCTTCGCGCAGGATGTCGCGGGCCTCGTCTTCATCCAGAAACTCTTCGAACTCGATGTTCACAGCCTCGGAATGGCCGACGAATACCGGCACACGGACGCATGTGGCCGTGACCTTGATCGACGGATCGACGATCTTCTTGGTCTCGACGACCATCTTCCACTCTTCCTTGGTCGATCCATCTTCCATAAAGACGTCGATCTGCGGAATGACGTTAAAGGCGATCTGTTTCTGAAACTTCTTCGCCTCAACCTCGTTGATCGGGTTATAGACGGCCTTGGTCTGATCCCACAGCTCGTCCATGCCATCCTTGCCAGCGCCCGACACGGATTGATAAGTCGAAACGACAACGCGCTTGATCTTTGCGCGGTCATGCAGCGGCTTCAGCGCCACGACCATTTGTGCAGTCGAGCAGTTGGGATTGGCGATGATGTTCTTGTTCTTATAGTCGTGAATCGCCTGCGGATTACACTCTGGCACGATCAGCGGAATGTCAGGGTCATACCGGTACAGCGAAGAGTTATCGATTACGACACAACCCGTCGCCGCCGCCTTGGGCGCATAATCTTTGGTTGCGGCGGATCCCACGGCAAACAACGCAATATCCCAGCCGGTGAAATCGAACGTGTCCAGATCCTGCGTCTTGAGTGTCTTGTCGCCAAAGCTGACCTCCGTGCCCAGCGAACGACGGCTTGCCAAGGCGGCAATTTCGTCCACGGGGAACTGGCGTTCGGCCAGAATGTTCAGCATTTCGCGGCCCACGTTACCCGTGGCGCCGACAACGACGACGCGATAGCCCATGTCATGTCTCCAGTGTTAAGGACGCGCGTTCATAGCCGCGTTGCAGAAAAGAAAAAAGGGGCTATTGCGGCATAAAAGGGATCGGGCCACCGATTTCCGATGCTTCGGCGCGTTAGTTCTCGGTCAAAAGCCGTTCATACAGCGCGACAAGCGTCCGCGCCTCGCCGTTGATGTCAAAATTCTGCTCGACATGGGTGCGCGCGGCCTGACCTGACTGCGCAAGGGAATCACGGTCTTGCAACATCTCTGCCGCGGCATCGGCCAGCGCCGGGATGTCACCGGGCGGCACAACGCGGCCCAGCGACGGATCGGTAACGATTTCCGAAAACGCACCGACATCGGTTGCCACCACCGGTACGCCGCAGGCCATCGCCTCTAACGGCGTCAGGCCGAACCCTTCCCAGCGTTGCGGGGCGATAAACAGGTCCAGAACCTGATACCATTGCGCGATTGCATCCACGGTCACCTCGGGCATGAACAGGATACGGTCAGACAAACCGGCCTTGGCAACCTTTTCCTTCTGCTCGTTCAGGAACCCGGTGTGCTGTTCCGTGGCGCGGCCCATGACGATCCCGGATACATCATCGAACCGCCCGCACAGATCAATCATCGCATCGACAAAAGCATCCGTTCCCTTTTGATGCCGGATGCGGCCATAACAGCCCAGCAACAGACCACCCGGCAATCCCAGCTTCGCCCGCAGCGCGGGCTTGTCCTCGGGCGGTACAAAATCCTGCAGGTTGATGCCGTGCATGATCACCTGCGCGTCATGTTCCAGGTACCCGGCCGTTTTGCGAGAGGTCGCAACAACCGCGTCCATCCTGCCAATCAGCCACTTGGTATACCCCGTATGCGCCCGCTGCGAGGCGCTGGTGAACAGCAGCTTCAGCTTTAGCCGGAACAAGTTGCGCAGGATCAGGCCCAGCAACATCTCGGTATTTCGCCGCGCGTGCCAGACACGCAGCGTGTGGCGCGACAGAAAGGGCAGGCGGCTGATCGAGATATGCGGAATATCGTCAGGCAGGCCGGGCCCGGTAGCAGCGATATCGATCCACTGCACCTGCAGCGGCACCAGCCTGGCAATGGTCGCGGTGACGCCTGACAGCCTGCGTTTCAGATTCGGGGCAATGACTCGGGGGTCTGACACTTGTCTCTCCTGATCCGCAGGTGCTGATCGTCAGTCTATACTGTCGCGGCTGAACAGGTAAATCACGCATCCAATGGCGACGGCGACAGCAAAGAATCCGAAAATCGCCGTATATGGCGCGGTGGGTCCCACGCCCACCGTGGCGGCATGGATGCGCCCGGTTGCGAACTGGGCCAGCCCAACCCCGCCCACGCCAAAAAGGTTCAGCAGGGTTACGCCGCGCCCGACAAGATGCGGCGGTATGAATGCGCGGCCATGGGCCATAATGACGGGAAAGGCCGCGCCGGTAAACCCGATCAGCGCCAGCAGCAGAACCGACAGCCAGACCGCATCGTCAATCCACAAGCACAGCAACAGCAGCGCCAGTGCGCTCAGGACATTGCCGCCAAGGATGACCCATTTGCGGGTTCCCAACAAACGATCCAACGGGCCATAAACAAAGGTTCCCGCAATCATCGCAGCCCCCATGATCAGGGTGGCCGTACCGATCTGCGTGGTACTCAGTCCGAATACATCCAGCAGATATGGCCCCGCCCACAACCCGCGCACCGCGCCGGATGGGGCGTAGGCAACCAGCATCAGCGGCAGGATCGCCCAAAGCGCCGGCTCTTTTAGCAAATCCAGCAGCGATCCCTTTTGTTCGGTCTCGACACGGGCGGGGTCACGCACACTCAGCCAGATACCAACGGCAACCGCCGCCGAGATCACCGCCAGCCCAACCAGCGTCGCCCGCCACCCCATCAGCTCAACGGCCAACGCAGTCGGATAAGACGCCACCAGATTGCCCACAGACCCAACGCCCAGCATGACCGCCGCCAGCGTCGCGAACTTTGCCGGCGGAAATTCGCGCGCAAAGATAAAGTACGAGGCCATCAGAACAGGCGAACACCCGATCCCGATCAGGGCCATGGCAAGGCTGACATGCAGGGGCGCCGTGGCAGCCGCAAACAACAGCGCACCCCCGGCACCGCCAATCAGCAACAAAACGGCCGAGGTGCGGCGCGGGCCAATACGGTCAAGAGCCCAGCCAACAGGTATCTGCATCAACGCAAAAATGACGAACCACAAACCTGACGCAAACGCCAGATCCTCGGGCGACGCGCCGATGTCGCGGCCCAGATCAGCGGCTAAAACGGCCAGAAACGCGCGGAAAAACTGGCTCAGCACATAGGCCAGACACAACACCACCAACCCTGCCTGCACGTCACCTGTCCTTCGCCTGCTACTTCCGGGTGGATGCTTGGCACGTCCCGCCCCCGCGCACAAGCGCGTGTGCTATGTTGCAATCGCCAGAAACGGGTTACAGTTGCGCTATCTTTAGGCATCACATGCAAGAAGGGGGCAAAATGGCTGACGCTGAGCTTGCGTTTTATGAAAACGTTCCCCTGCAACGTGAATTCGTTCGACTGGCACAGCCGGCACAGTTCGCGCCTGTTCCCGACGACTGGCTGCTGGGTGTCGCCGACATCGTGGATTCCACGGGTGAGATTGAGCGCGGTCGCTACAAAACAGTGAACATGGTTGGCGCGGCAGTGATCTCTGCCATGATAAACGCGCGTGGTGGCGTTGCGTTTCCTTATGTGTTCGGCGGCGACGGCGCGGCTTTTGCCGTCCCCGGAAGCGATGAAGAGGCGGCAAGATCAACCCTTGCGGCCCTTCGGCGCTGGGCGGCCGAGGAGTTCTCCATTTCGTTGCGCGGTGCCCTGGTTCCAGTGTCCGACATTCGCGCGGCAGGCCACGAAATGCGCGTTGCCCGTTATGCGCCGTCTACCGGCGTGGACTATGCCATGTTTTCCGGCGGCGGTCTGGCATGGGCCGAGGCGCAGATGAAAGCAGGCAAGTTCGAAGTCCCCCCGGCCGAACCCGGTGCGCTGCCGGACCTGACAGGGCTATCCTGCCGCTGGTCCAACAGCACAGCCCGTCACGGGCAGATCGTATCGCTGGTCATCCAACCCACCGACACCGCCACCGAAAGCGATTTCGCTGACCTCGCACAGTCGGTCGTATCCGCGTCCGAGTCGCTTGACCGTGCCGGACACCCGGTTCCGGCCAGCGGCCCGCCAATCAACTGGCCGCCGCCGGGACTGGATATTGATGCGCATGTCGCCAGGGCGGGACACAGCCTGATTTTCAAGAAAATCAGCCTTCTGTTTGAGAACCTGTTGATCGCCATTTTATTCAAGTCGGGTATCCGTCTGGGCAAATTTGAACCGGTCGAATACCAGCGCGCGGTCAGCAGCAACGCCGATTTCCGTAAATTCGACGACGGTCTGAAAATGACGCTGGATTGTGACCCTGCAACGCTGACACAGATCACCCAGATGCTGGATGATGCCCGCGCACGCGGCAAAATCCGGTACGGCATCCATGCCCAGCAAGAGGCCATGATGACCTGTTTCGTGCCATCGGCCATGGCCGAAGATCATGTTCATTTTGTCGATGGCGCGTCAGGCGGCTATGCCCGTGCCGCCGCAACAATGCGCGCCTAAGGCGCTATTTCGCCTTCCATTTTGACGCCAGCGCACGGGCATTTTGTGCCAGAACCATCACGTCGATACCCACCGCCAGAAACTGCGCGCCCATGTCAAAATAGGCCTGCGTTGCCTCGTCATTTGTACCCAGAATACCCGGTGCCTTGCCTGCCGCCTTGATACGCGACAGTGCATCGGCGATCACGGTCCGTACCTCGGGCGCGGCGCTATTGCCCTGAAAACCCATATCCGTCGACAGATCAGCGGGGCCGATGAACACACCATCCACGCCATCAACCTGCAGGATTTCGTCCAGCGCGTCGATGCCTGCGCGGTTTTCAACCTGCACCAACAGACAAATTTCCTGATCCGCTGTCTGAATATATTCGCTGACCGACCCATACATTGTCGCCCGCGATGCGGTTGCACCCACACCCCGAGTTCCATGCGGTGGATACCGACAGGCGCGAACCAGTTCGCGCGCCTGTTCTGCACTTTCGACGATTGGCACAAGAATGGTCTGTGCACCGGCATCCAGAACCATCTTGATCAGCCACGTTTCGCCAACAGGTAAACGAACAACCGGGTGCGAGGGGCTGTGTTCCAGCGCAATCAGCTGATCGCGGATCGTGCGGATATCATTCGGGGAATGCTCGCCGTCGATCACAAGCCAGTCAAAACCGGTGGTTCCCATAACCTCGGCCGAGATCGCCTCGGCAAAGCTCATCCAGCAGCCGATCACGCGATCTCCCCTTTTTAGGGCCTGTTTAAACGAATTTTTAGCGACGGGCATATGTCAGAACCTTTCAGGCAAAATTGATATCGACCGAGCCGAACGATCCAAAGTCTGCATGAAACCCTGACCCGGACGGAGCCTCGATAGGCCGGATGAACGAGCCCGACAGGACGATATCCCCAGCTTCGATGACAAGCCCATACTCGGCCATCCGCCGCGCCAGCCACAGGACCGACGTGACAGGATCGTTCAGAACGCCCGCGCCCAGCCCGGTTTCCTCGACCGTGCCGTTCCGTGTGACAATTGCACCGACCCAACGCAGATCATGGGCATCAACCGCGTGACGTTCCGCCCCCAGGACAACACCGGCATTTGCGGCATTGTCGCTGATAGTATCGGTGACAATCCGGGCCTTGCCGGTTTCGGGATCGGCGCGCAGGATGCGGGTATCAAGGATTTCCAGCGACGGGCACACGTAATCCGTGGCGGCCAGAACATCCGCTTGGGTACAATCGGAACCGGCCAGCGGCGACTTCATGACAAAGGCGATCTCGGCCTCGACCCGCGGCTGGATAAAGCGCCCCGCGGGCACGGTCCCGCCCGTGTCAAAGGCCATGTCATCCAGCAAAACCCCACTGTCGGGCGTGTCGATGCCCAGGGCGTCCTGCATGGCCCGGCTGGTCAGGCCGATCTTCCAACCGATCCGGCGACGCCCGGTTGCCAGCTTTCTTGCAACCAATTCCTTTTGAACCGCATAGGCATCATCCAGTGTCATACCCGAATAACGCAGGCTCAGCAGCCCGCATTGCTTGCCTGTTGCCTCGGCCTGAAACAGGGTTTCGGCGGCCTCCATATGCTGATCCGGGGTCATTCGTCCTCTACCGTGTTGACCAACTTGCCAATCCCCCCTGCCTCGACCTCGATCACGTCACCGGGTTTCAGGTAACGCGGCGGGTCGAACCGGGCACCCGCCCCGGTTGGCGTGCCGGTAATGATGATGTCCCCCGAAACCAGCGTCGTAAAGGTCGAGATGTATTCGATTTGCCGCCGGATCGGAAACAGCATCCGGCTGGTTCTATCTTCCTGCCGCAACTCTCCGTTAACCTTGGTGGTCAGCCGGATGTCATCCAACTGTGCGGCGGATGAAAAAGGCACTAACCAAGGGCCAATTGC
The DNA here is from genome assembly GCA_051009255.1 of Ruegeria sp. Taxonomy (GTDB): domain Bacteria; phylum Pseudomonadota; class Alphaproteobacteria; order Rhodobacterales; family Rhodobacteraceae; genus Ruegeria. Next base: position 17,575 of record JBPCWT010000442.1, read on the forward strand.
CCCGGAACTGTCCCAGTTCTTGCCCTGCGTGACATTGAATTTGGCGTGCCGCACCCAGTCACGCAACGTCCCCTCGTTGCACAACGATACCGCCGCGATGTGCTCATACGCCTTGTCTTGCGGGATGCGACGCCCCCCTTTGCCGATCACGATGGCGATCTCGCCCTCGTAATCCAGTTGCGGGGTTTCGGGCGGGCGGATCAACGGCCGGTTCGCCCCGGTGAAAGAGCGCGGAAAGCGGATGAAAAGCGACATGTTTGGCGGTGCATCCTGCCCGTCTTTGTACTCGGCATTGCGGTCGGGAAAGTTCACGCCGACACAGATGATTTTTTCGGGTGACGGTATCGGGATCTCATAAACGAAACTACCATTGCGATGGGTCACTTCGCGACCCTTTGCGGCCAACGCCAGATCATGCAGGCCATCAGCCTCGATCACCTCGCGCAATGTCGGCCAGCTCGAAAAATCCGGCGATAGCGCGATCATGCCCTCATCCGCGACCACGCCGTAAAAATTCTGCCCATTCACGCTGTAAGTGGCAAAGCGCATCAGACCAGCCCCCGCGCAATTTCCGTAATCACGTCATAGGCCATCATCACATCCTCTTCGGTGGTTTCGAACTGACCGGCCTGAAACCGGATTACAAGCTTGCCGTCGACCCGCGTCTGGGTCAGGTAAATGCGCCCGTCATCGTTAATCGCGTTGACCAAGCGCAAATTCACGTCATCCAAATCACCCAAACCGCGTTTTGAATCTGGTACAAATCGTAAGGTCCACAGCGACCACATGGGTGGCGTGACGATTTCAAAGTCCGGCTCACCCGCCAACCTGTCATGGAGAGCCTGCGACCAGTTCACGTGATTGCGCAACCGCTCTCGCAACCCTTCCAGCCCATAAGCGCGGATCACGAACCACAGTTTCAGCGCACGAAACCGCCGCCCCAACGGCACGGACCATTCGGAATAATTGATGATCCCGTCCTTGCCATGGGTCTTCAGATACTCGGGGCTGATCGCCAGTGTTTGCACCAGTTCGTCAGGGTTCTTCAGGAAATGCGCGCAACAGTCGAACTGCACCCCCAACCATTTATGAGGGTTGAAAACAATGCTGTCGGCCTGTTCGATTCCCGGCCAGTAATGACGGTACTCCGGGCAAATCATCGCTGACCCGGCCCATGCCGCATCCACGTGCGTGTAAAGGCCATGTTTCCTTGCGATTTCCAAACAGCGATCCACGGGATCGGTTGCACCTGTCCCCGTTCCGCCAACGCATAAAATGACACCTGCGGGATGCAAACCAGACTCTAAATCAGCTTGAATCGCTGTTTCCAGCGCATCCGGGTCAATGCCTCTCCAGTCGCCCTTGATCGGGATGCGAACCAGATTTTCCTGCCCGATACCGGACACCCAAATGGCCCGGTCGATGGACGTATGCACCTCGGATGAACAATAAACACGCAGCGGTTTCTGCCCGAACAACCCCTGTTGGTTGCCCTGCCAGTTCAATGCCTTTTCCCGCATTGTCAGAACCGCAGCCAAGGTCGCCGACGAGGCGGAATCCTGTATCACACCCGCGAATCCTTCGGGCAGGTCCAACGCCTGACGCAGCCAATCCATCATCCGCGTTTCCATCTCTGTCGCAGCGGGTGAGGTTTGCCACAACATGCATTGCGGCGCGATGGCACTGGCCAGAAACTCTGCCAGAACAGAAGGTGCTGACGCGTTCGAGTTGAAGTAGGCAAAAAACCGTGGGTGCTGCCAATGCGTGATACCGGGCATCACGATATCTTCGAAATCGCGAAAAATGTCCTCCATCGCCTCGGCCGTCTCGGGCGGCGTCGCGGGCAATGCATTCATAACGTCACCCGGTTCAGTGTTCGCCCGAACCGGCCTTTGCCCTATGTTTTTATGGTAATCCTGCGTCCAGTCAGCAACCTTTTTGCCCCAGTCGGCAAATTCATCCCAATTCATTCTTTACCCCTTATGGCGCGATGATTGGCTGTGCATTCAGCGCACTTTGAACCGGTTTTACGCCCTTGAATGTCGATCCTTCCTCGAACCAGCTGCGTGGCGCGGGGGCACCCCACAATGTTTGGCGCTGCGGATCCGTCAATGTCCACTTGATCGGTTCCAGATCGGGATCGACGGTCTGATAGTCCGAACAATAGATCTCGATCCGATGCCCGTCCGGGTCACGTACATACAGAAAAAATGCATTCGAAATCCCATGTCGGCCCGGCCCTCTCTCGATATTTTCCACGTAACCGGTGGTGGACATTAGATCGAGAAGGTCAATGATGTTCAGCGGGTTCGGCACCCAGAACGCCGTGTGATGCAGGCGTGGGCCCAGGCCGTTAGTAAACGCCACATCATGCACCCCGCCTTTGCGGTGCATCCATGCTGCCCATATCTTGCCGCTGTCATCATCTTCGGTGAACTCTGTCACCCGAAAACCGATGTCGTTGTAGAACGCGACAGCGGCATCAACATCCGCAGAGAACATGTTGAAATGATCTATTCTAAGCGGTTTTACCCCATTATAGAGTCTATATTCCTGATGAATTGGTGCCAACCGATCCATTTTGACATAGAACTCCAGCGGTATCCCCCATGGATCGCGTGTACGCAGAACCCGCCCCATAAAAGGTCGCTCAATCCACTCGACCGGCAGGTTGCGTGACGCGAAAAACGCGGCCGCCTTGTCCAGATCCGGGTCGTCATACAGCTTGAAACCCAGCACCCCAACTTCGGCCTGATCGGCCTGTACCAAAACGATGCAGTGATGCCCCCGTTCTTCCATCGCGCGCAGATATATGCGCTGGTCATCTTCCTGCGTCACCTGCAGCCCCAATGTATCAACGTAAAAAGCACGCGAGGCGACCAGATCGGTAACGCAGTATTCAACGTGGCTTAGGCGCACGATGTTGAACGGCGGATAAAGGTTTGGGGCGGGAACGGGCATTCTGGTCCTCCTTTACGCGACCGGAAAGATTACATTGGTTTGACCGGTGCCGGAACTGGGGAAGTAATCTGTAACGACCTCGCAGGGCGCAGTGTAGCTGTCCCAGCCAAGTGCGCCATACAACATTGCGGTGTCATGCATCGAACCTTCGCCGCAACAATACTCGGCATATTCGCCCAGCATCTTCAAAAACGTCGCGTGATCGCCTCTTTGCCACATATCCAGAACATGCAGATCCATCTGGCGGTTGAATTCCGAACTTATGGTAAAGGTGCCATTATTGGCCGCATAATCCTTGTTCGCCCAGATTTTATGGCTGAGCGAGCCTGAGGCGACCAGCAGAACCTTGTTATCGCTGGCCTCGATAGCGGCCCGAATAGCCTCGCCTATGACGCGGCTTTCGTCATGGTCATGTACGGTGCACCAAGCCGCAACAGAGACGACTTTGAAATCGCCCTCACGGCTCATGAACCGCATTGGGACAAGCGTTCCGTACTCCAGTTCCAGCGAGTCAAGCTGGTGCGAAAGGGTGAAAACGCCAATTTCACTGGCTTTTTCGGCGATGGCGTCACCCAAGGCTGCGTTGCCATTGTATTCGTACGGCAGGTTCTGAATGAACTGCGGAAACTCGTTCGAGGTGAACAAACCCTGGAACCGATGGTTGGCGTTTATGTGATAACCCGCATTGATAACCCAATGCGTATCGCAAATAACGATTGTATCCGCACCCAACGCCTTGGCCCGGCGGGCAATCTCGCGATGACCGTCAATTGCCGGTTTGCGGGCACCTTCCAGACGTCCGGGTTGTTCCGACATCAACATGGTCGGAACATGGGTACATTTGGCTGCAAGAACGATTTCGCCCATTGTGTCCTCCTTGAAAATTCCGGGTGTTTTCCCGTTGCTTCAGGCGCCCAGACGCGGGATCGAATGCTGACCCAAGGCAAAGCCCACGTGTTTTTGCTCCATGTAAAACTCGAACGACCAATCGCCGCCGTCGCGCCCAATACCGCTGGCCTTGACCCCGCCAAAGGGGGTGGGCAGGTGACGGACGTTTTCGCTATTTACCCAGATCATTCCGGCTTCCAGCTGATTGGTAAACCGCAGAGCACGGCTAAGGTCATTGGTCCAAACATAGCCGGTAAGCCCATATTGGGTGTCATTTGCCAATGTTAGAGCCTGTTTTTCGTCAGAAAACCGTATCGCAGTTAGCACGGGACCAAAGATTTCTTCCTGCGCGATGGTCATGTCATTTGTGGCATCGGTGAACAGGGTTGGCCGCACAAACCAGCCCTTTTCGCCGACCCGTTCACCACCGGCTGCAATTGTCGCCCCGTCGGATTTCGCGACATCGAAGTAGGATGTGACCTTGTCGAAGTGCACCTTGTGGATCAGCGGTCCGACCTCTGTTTTAGGGTCCAGCGGGTGACCCACGCGGATGTTGTTTACACGCACGGTCAGCTTGGCCAGAAACTCGTCTGCGACGCTGTCCTGAATCAACAGGCGCGAGGAAGAGGTGCAGCGTTCGCCATTCAGCGAGTAGATCATGAAAATCGCGGCATCCAGCGCACGGTCCAGTTCGGCGTCATCAAAGACGATGACCGGGTTTTTGCCGCCCAGTTCGAAATGCACACGTTTCAGCGTATCAGCGCCCTGCTTCATGATCATCGAGCCGGTCTTGCTTTCACCAACAAACGCGATGGCCTTAATATCGGGATGCTCTGTCAGGCGCTTGCCCGCATCCTCGCCAAATCCATTGACCAGGTTCCAGACACCGTCGGGTAAACCGGCCTCATGCGCGATCTCTGCCAGTATGCGCGCGGTCAGCGGTGAAAATTCTGCCGGCTTGTGAACCACGGTGCATCCAGCGGCCAATGCGGGGGCAATTTTCCATGTGCTCAGCATGAACGGCGTGTTCCATGGGGTGATGACGCCCACAGGACCAATCGGAATCCGCGTTGTGACGTTCATCAAAGTCGGGGATTGCAAGTTCTGCCCATCCCGCGCGGCCAGAGCCTTGTCCGCAAAAAAGCGAAAATTTTCCGCCCCGCGCAGGGCTGCCTTGGACATAAAGCGCAGCGCCTGACCCGTGTCCCAGCATTCGCAGAACGCGATTTCTTCGGCACGCTCGACGATCAGATCAGCAATACGGTTAAGGATTTTCTTGCGCTCCAGCGCTGGCATGTCACGCCACGCGGGAAATGCGGCCTTGGCTGCTGCTGCTGCGTCATCCACATCTGCTGCGCTGCTGCGGGCAACGGTGCAGATCAGGCTTTCGTCTACAGGAGATTGGGTTTCGAAGGTTGCAGCGGAAAGGGCTGGTTGCGTCTGTCCGCCAATCAGGTTCAGGATCCCATCGGGCCGAAAACGTTCAAGATAAGAGTCTAACTTGACAATGTTGCCTTGCAGTTCAGTCATTTTTTGCGGCCTCTTGCAGGAATTTCCGAATTGAACCGGTCTTGGGGGACAGTTCCGGGTCGATGTCGCGCATCTCCATCGACAGGGCGATGGGGTGTTGCTCCATCGCGGGGCTCAGAAAGCGTTCCGCCGCCGCAAATATGTACGAAGTGGCATCTTTACGGGTCTGCAAATCACGGCCACGGCGCAGGCGAACCGAGATGTCCACATAGCCATTAGCCGGGTTACCATCAGCGACAGAAACATGATCGGCGCAGAATGCGCGAACCCTGACACCGGCCAGCGGGAATACCCCGGTTTCAATCGCGGCCAACCGGATTTCCCGGCACAAACCGGCGATGTCGGTTCGATCTTCCATGTTTGCGGAATAGTCCACGACAAAGTGCGGCATGGCGGGCTCCTTTTAATTAACATGTGAAGTAAAATTCCGATTCTGTCAAGCCATGACGAATCGCCGGTTGCGGCCCGGTCTGAATTCGGCAAGGATTCATTATGACCAACAACTTGCCGCTGACTTCACGTTCTTTGCCCATTGCGCTGTTGCGAGCGCGTGAGAAAGTTATGGGCCCAATCCGCGCCATGCTGGCAGATGTGGGCATCACCGAACAGCAATGGCGCGTTCTGCGGGTTCTTCAGGAAGAAGGACCACAGGAACCAACGCGAATTGCGGAAAGAGCATGTCTTTTACTGCCCAGCCTGACGCGGATCCTGCAAAAGCTGGAAGAAAAGGCGCTGATATCCCGCCGACCGGACTCGAAGGATCGCCGTCGGCAAATTATCGAGATAACGCCGGACGGTCTTGGTATTATCCGGGAAAACTTGACAGCCAGCATCCGGGCAGCAGAGCGCATACGTGCCCATCTTGGGCCTGAAAGCTACGAGTCGTTGCTGGATCTGCTGGGCGAGTTGAACGAAATGGATGGCTGACGCGGCGCAGCCTCGCAGCCAGGAAATACCAGCCATTTTCGCAGGGATAAAACCGAGGTTCCCCGCCGGAGTAGAGGGGGGTCACTCCGGCGGGGAGGCCAGACCTGGAATGCTTTTTGTCTGGCCCGAGACCGGTATCGCCAGGTCGTTTCCGACGTTCCGGCCCAAGCTTCGCGGTGCGGGGGATTGAAAATGCAATCCAGGTTCGGCCAAGGCATCCAGGGGGATGGAACCCCGGCCTATGCACCCCGAAACAAGAGTATTCAGATGCCGATCCAAGTGTCGGCGTTGGCCCGATGTGTTTCCAAAGCTCTGGAAGCCAAAGGGCGTGCGGGAAATAGTGCGCGTTGTCGCGTCAACACGCGGTCTACTCATTGCGATTAATCCTGCAGTTGAAAAAGAACTAGCGTGATTTTCATGAAATCCAAGCGCGGAATAACAAATTGTGAACACCTTTTCGCCCAGCAATTGTATTGATTGCAGCACAAGCCCAAGCGTGCGATCCCGCTTTTCGATCATGGCGATTGTCCTGCTCCTCACGCTCGTCGCCCGGTTGTTTTCCGGACGCTCCACCTCAAAATACGTAACGAAATCCGCGTTGGAATTGCTTGTTCCAGAAAATCGCAATTGAGCGGTATTGCGCCCAAACAATTCTTGGTTGTCGGCGAATTTCGGCAAGAAAGCGAAAGCAAGGGTGAATTCAAGCGGTGATGCAGGAAATGCCAGGTCTGTTTGTTCGCGATCTGCAACCGCATAAGATGCACAAAGCGGTCCCGATCAGAAAACTGGATTGGACATAACCAGCGCATGCCTGTTCGCCTTACCCGATACATTGGGTGTCCTGATCGGGCACCGTCCATCGACCTAAGCTGACGCGATTCCGGCGGCTTTTGGGCAATGGATGTGGAAAACGCCGCAGTCCTTGGGCCGCTTGCCAAAGCTCCAGAGTGGTCACCCGAAGCGACCGGGCGTTTTTTTGCAGGTAAGCCGTGATACACGGCAAGATGCGACGCCGGAGGAACTGATCTGGGGAATTGTCGGAATATTATCACCTGAGACCCGATGATTTGAGCCTTGCGGGAACGTCAGCAGTCGTTGGCCCGGTTATCGCCGGTGATGTGATCTGCGTGGGAATAGACGGTCCGGATCCGGTGGAACCGACTCTGTCGCAACCCGAATGAGATTTGTCGCCTTTGCGGACTCTTTGAAATTAGCTGAAGCGAAGTCTTGCATGCAGCGGACAAGATCGCATTATAGTGCATCCCGAGAGGGGTCTAAGGGAGGATCAAATGACTTATCGGAGAACGCTTCTGAACATGATCGGAGGTGCCGCCGCTATCGCGCTGGCGACAGGATTTGGCACAGGCGCAGCCTTGGCGCAGGACGTAACGCTGAAATTGCATCAGTTTTTGCCAGCACAGGCAAATGTGCCAAAGCTCGTTTTGGATGTATGGGCAGACGGGGTCGAAGAAGATTCCGGCGGCCGCATCAAGGTCGAGCGTTACCCATCGATGCAGCTGGGTGGCAAGCCGCCTGAACTGATGGATCAGGCCATTGATGGTGTGGCTGACGTGGTTTGGACGGTTGTGGGCTATACCCCGGGCCGGTTCCCAAGTACCGAGGTTTTCGAGCTGCCGTTCATGATGACAAACGCGCGAGCGGTTTCGCACGCATATTGGGAAATGTTTGAAAAGCACATGAAGGATGACGAGTTCAAGGATGTGCACATTCTGGGCACCTGGGTTCACGGTCCGGGGATGATCCACACTGCTGATCCTGTTGAAAATCCGGATGACCTGCAGGGCATGAAGATCCGCGGTGGTTCGCGTTCCGTCAATTCGCTGCTGACCAAGCTGGGCGCGACCCCGGTTGGCATGCCGGTTCCGGCGGTGCCTGAAGGTTTGTCCAAGGGTGTGATCGACGGCACCACGATTCCGTGGGAAGTGACGACGGCGCTCAAGGTGCCAGAGCTGGTAGAGAACCATACCGAGTTCGAGGGTCGCGCGCTGTATACGCTGACTTTTGTTCTGGCAATGAACAAGGAAAAGTATGACAGCATGCCGGACGATCTGAAGAAGGTGATCGACGACAATTCCGGTCTGGAGTTTTCCGTCTTTGCCGGTGGAACTCAGGCGGATGCAGACGGACCTGCCCGTGTGGTGGCCGAGGATTTGGGCAACAACATCATCACGATCGACGAAGCTAACGTGGCGCAATGGCGCGAGCTGGCGCAGCCGATCTATGACGAGTGGATTGCCGACATGGACTCCAAGGGCAAGGACGGTCAGGCGTTGCTGGACGAGGCGCAGATGCTGATCGAAAAGTACACGCCAAATTACACCAACTGATCTTGTATCTGTCCTGAAACCGCAGCGCTGTTGCGCTGCGGTTTTGCCAACACCGGGGAGCAGATTTAAAGCCTATGCACAAAGTTATGATGGGGCTGGCCAGAACACTGGCGATCATAGGCGGGATCGTTCTGAGTGCGCTGATCCTGCTGACCTGCATATCTATCCTGGGCCGCTTGCTGAACGGTCTGTTCCACGGTGATTTCATGCAATCTGTTGCGCCCGGTTTTGCGGAATGGGCGCTTGGGCTGGGCATAGGCCCGGTAAATGGCGATTTTGAACTGGTCGAGGCCGGTGTCGCCTTTGCCATATTCTGCTTTCTGCCATTGTGTCAGATTACTGCCGGTCATGCGTCCGTCGATATTCTGGCAAACAGTTTTTCCAAAACAGTAAACCGGTTTCTTCGCATGGTGACCGAGGTTGTTTTTGCCGGGGTTCTGATCCTGATTGCGTGGAAGCTGGGCGATGGGATGCTAAGTAAACGGGAATACGGTGAAACGACGTTCCTGCTGCAATTCCCGATTTGGTGGGCTTATGCACTCAGCTTTGTCGCCTCGTTGGCGGCGGCCATTGTTGGCATCTACATGGCCTGTATTCGGGTCATTGAATTCTTTACCGGCCGAGCCCTTGTCTGGGACGGTGTGGAGGCAACCCATTGACCTCACTTGAGATTGGAATTGCGTCCTTCCCGGCGCTGATGGTGTTGATCTTCCTGAGGGTTCCGATCGGGCTGGCCATGTTCCTTGTGGGCCTGATCGGGTTGGTGCTGGTAACCGATGGGACGCAGGTTGCCTTTGCCCGTCTCAAGAATGAGACCTACACGACGTTTTCCAGCTACTCTTTGACCATTGTTCCGATGTTCCTGCTGATGGGGCATTCTGCGACGCTGGGCGGAATGTCCAATGCTCTGTTCAAGGCGGCCGAAGGGTGGCTGGGCCACAGACGTGGTGGGGTTGCGATGGCTTCCATCGGGGCTTGCGCCGGGTTCGGCGCGATCTGTGGATCGTCGCTGGCGACCGCTGCAACCATGGGCCGCGTCGCCCTGCCAGAGCTGCGCCGATACGGGTATGCCGGTGGGTTTTCGACAGCGACGCTGGCAGCCGGTGGAACGCTGGGTATCCTTATCCCGCCATCTGTCGTTCTGGTCATTTATGCGATCCTTACGGAACAGAATATTGCCAAACTGTTCCTCGCGGCCTTCATTCCCGGTATTCTGGCCGCCCTTGGATATGTCGTTGCCATCTCGATCTATGTGCGTCTTTACCCGGAAAGCGCCGGGACGCGCCCGCCTGTTCCATATTCCGAACGTTTCGCGGCATTGCTGAATGTCTGGCCGGTACTGGTCGTGTTCGGCCTTGTTGTGGGCGGCATTTATCTGGGATGGTTCACCCCGACCGAAGGTGCGGCAGTTGGTGCATTTGGCACTGCCGTGATTGCCTTTTTCAATGGTGGGCTGACGCGCCTGACGCTGGTGGACAGTTTCATTGTTACCGCGCGGTCTACGGCAATGATCTTTTTCATCGTTCTGGGCGCTGGTTTCTATAACGGCTTTCTTGCACTGACGCAGGTGCCACAAGAGCTGTCGAACTATGTGGTCAGTCAGGGCCTGTCGCCGTGGATGGTTCTGACCCTGATCCTGTGTTTCTATCTCGTGTTCGGCTGTCTTATGGACAGCTTGTCGATGATCCTGCTGACGATCCCAATCTTTTTCCCGGTCATCTCGGCCATGGATTTCAACCTGATCTCGTTGCCTGCAATGCAGGCCGACGCAGCGATGGAGGTTCTTCGGGCCGGTGTGCCCGAAGGCATGGGCGCACAGATGCTGGCCTCGATTCAAGAGGCGATTGCCACTGGCACGGAATTGACCCGCGATCAGATGAAGGAACTGGGCATTCGTGTTACGCGCGGCATGGCCAACCGGATCGAGGCTGAACATGTCGCTATCTGGTTCGGTATCCTTGTCCTTATCGTGGTCGAGGTTGGATTGATTACGCCCCCGGTAGGTATGAACCTGTTTATTATCAACGCAATGGATCGTACGACCCGGATGATCGACACATACAAGGCCGTGTTGTTCTTTGTTGCGTCCGATATCGTGCGGGTGATTATCCTTGTGGCGTTTCCTGCCATCACATTGTTCCTGCTGCCGGGATAGCGCGCAATATCTTGCACTAAGGTGCAATAACGCAGGGGCATGATGCGCACTATCTTGCATGAATCATTCCGGGGTGCATTACTGCGCGTCAGAGGAGAGTCGTGCGTGGTTCAGTAATATGGACAACCCGCATGGTGCCTCGGGGCGTCGGGAGGATACTTAATGAACAGCAATGCAGCGCTCTATTTCGTGGATCGGCATCTGGACGAAGGCAGGGGAAACCGAATCGCATTTCGCGAGGTTGCAGGCGACAAACGATCCATAAGCTATGCAGGTTTGGCCGAGGCGACGGGTCAGGTGGCCGACGCGTTGAACAAAGCCGGAATCCCCCAAGAGGCCAGGGCCGCGATGCTGGTTCTGGATCAGATCGAGTTCCCGCAAATATTCTGGGGATGTATCAAGGCTGGCGTTGTTCCGGTACCGCTGAACACGCTGCTGTCGGCCCCGGTGTACGAAGTCATCCTGAATGACAGCCGCGCGACCTGCCTGTTTGTGTCCCAAGAGCTTTGGCCGATGGTGGAACCGATCGTTCCCGCCTTGCCCCATTTGCAAAAGGTTGTCGTGATCGGGTCAACACCGGACGGAACACAGAGCTTTGTGGATTTTATCGCGGGAAGCGAACGGATCCCGGCTGTCGAGGCATCGGATGATGATGTGGCATTTTGGCTGTATTCTTCGGGATCTACGGGGCAGCCCAAGGGTGTCCGGCATGTTCATGCCAGCCTGAAGGCGACAAGTGATACCTACGGCGCACAGGTCTTGCAGATTAAACCGGATGATACGGTGTTTTCCGTTGCTAAACTGTTCTTTGCCTATGGTTTGGGCAACGCCATGAGCTTTCCAATGTCGGTCGGTGCGGAAACGTTGTTGTTCAATGGTCGCCCAACGCCCGATGGCATCATTGATATCATTGCCCGCGAAAAACCTACCGTGTTCTGTGGTGTGCCGACGTTGTACGCCGCGATGGTTGCCCAGCTTGAACAACAAGGCGTTCCCGATGTCGCCCTTCGCCGCTGTATATCGGCTGGAGAGGCGTTGCCGGAAGAGATCGGCCGTACATGGGCGCGCCTGTGGGGGGTCGACATTCTGGATGGCGTGGGATCGACGGAAATGCTGCATATTTTCCTGTCGAACGCGCCGGGGGATGTTGCCTATGGAACCTCTGGCCGCGCTGTTCCTGGCTATGAAGTGCGTCTGGTTGATGAATCCGGAGTTGACGTTGAGACCGGAGCGCTGGGCGAGCTTTTGGTGCGCGGGGCGTCAGCGGCAGATGGATACTGGAACAAACGAACCAAAAGCCGGACCACGTTTGAAGGCGAATGGACAAGAACCGGCGACAAGTATGAACAGACCGAGGATGGCCGTTATGTTTACTGCGGGCGCACGGACGATATGTTCAAGGTATCAGGAATCTGGGTATCGCCATTCGAGGTTGAACAGGCATTAATTGCCCATCCTTCTGTTCTGGAAGCTGCTGTAGTGGCTGCGCGGGATGAAAGCGGGTTGGAAAAACCAAAGGCATTTATCGTGCTAAAGGACGCCAACGGTGATAACCTGCAAGACACCCTGCGTGACTTTGTCAAGGACAGGGTCGGCAAATGGAAATACCCGCGCTGGATCGAATTTGTCGAAGACCTGCCCAAGACCGCAACCGGGAAAATCCAGCGCTTTAAACTGCGGGATGATGCGTGATGATCGAATGGGCCGAAACACCGGACGATAAAATTATTGTCGATGGTATGGCCATCGAATACGCCTGCTTTGGGCCGCCGCCGTCGCAGGCGACGACGATTGTATTGTTGCATGAAGGGTTGGGAAGCGTTGCGTTGTGGCGGAGTTTTCCAAGTACACTTGCCGAACGCACCGGCATGGGCGTTCTCGTCTATTCGCGGCAAGGCTATGGGCAGTCCGATTCAGAGACCACACCGCGCCCGCTGGATTTCATGACGCGTGAGGCCTGTGATGTCCTGCCTCACATTCTGGATCAATCGGGTGTCAGGCATTGTATTCTGTTCGGCCATTCGGATGGCGCAACAATCGCGGCGATTTACGCAGGCAGTGTATCAGATCATCGAGTGCGCGGCCTGATCCTTGAAGCGCCTCATTTCTTTACCGAAGCCTCGGGGCTGGCGGAAATTGCGCGGTTGAGCGAAGAATTTGTAACCTCTGGCCTGAAAGACCGGTTGGCCCCATACCACCGAGATGCCGAGGCAGCTTTTCACGGTTGGAGTTCTGTCTGGCTGCATCCCGAGTTTCGTGCCTGGGATGTGTCAGAAGTCATCGATTATATCCGTGTTCCAATTCTGGCGGTTCAGGGTCGGGACGACCAGTACGGAACTTTGGAACAGATCAGGGCAATCGAAGAGCGGGCCTATTCGCCAGTAGACACCGTAACTTTGGATTGCCGCCACTCGCCACATCAGGAGGCCAGAGAAGAGGTGCTTAACGCTGTCGCCGAATACTGCGCCCGATTGGACCGGATCGAGGCGGCATGTGTTGAGCCGGTCTGACCTTGGTCATTAAGCAAAACACGGCCCCTTACGTTCCGGGTCATACGCCGCGACCGTCAGAGGGGCAGTATGCGGCAATACGCGAAACTGCACGGGCCGGGATGAGCGTTCCTCAACTTGTCAAATCCGAGGCATGGCTTGCTGGCTGGACGTTGTTTCGTCAGGAATACTACTGGGAGGCGCACGAAGTGTGGGAGCCGGTTTGGCTGCATCTGCCCCCCAACTCAGCTGAACGTCTGGTTGTCCGCGCCTGCATTCAACTTGCCAATGCGCTGCTTAAGGAAAAGATGGGATGGCCAAAGGCCGCGCTGCGATTGCGTGTCGAAGTGCTGGACCTTCTTGAATCCGTCGATCCACAACGTTTGGGGCTGAGCCTCGACGTAAATGAATTGATTTACATGGCACAAGACACGCCGAAGGAATCTGAAGAATGAGCATTATAATGCAAGATCTTTCAATCGGCGAAGTGGAATTGCACAAGAAATCGACAAACGAAAGTGAAAAATATGCATTATCATGCCATACTTTCTTGTAGAGAATAATAGACGGTACTATCGTACGTCCTGTCGCCGCCCATGGAGCACCGAATGTCGCAACGTATAGACTTTCAGACGGACCCTTCAAAGTACCGGCATTGGCGTGTCGAGTACGAAGGAGAGATTGCCAATCTGTTCATGGACGTGGATGAAAAAGGCGGGCTGTTCCCGGGGTATGAGTTGAAGCTGAACTCTTATGATCTGGGCGTCGATATCGAACTATCAGATGTGATTCAGCGGATGCGGTTCGAACACCCGGAAATCAAAGTCGTCATCATGCGGTCCGGCAAGGATCGCGTGTTTTGTGCGGGTGCCAATATTCGCATGCTGGGTGGGGCAAGCCATGCGCACAAGGTAAACTTTTGCAAGTTCACCAACGAAACCCGCAACACCTATGAAGCTGCCGAGATGGATTCAGGGCAGAAATACATTGCGGCCGTTCAGGGATCCTGCGCCGGGGGCGGGTACGAACTGGCGCTGGCCTGCAACCACATTATTTTAACCAATGACAGTTCATCGTCTGTTGCTTTGCCCGAGGTGCCCTTGCTGGCGGTACTGCCCGGAACGGGCGGCCTAACCCGTGTAACCGACAAACGTAAGGTCCGGCGTGATCTGGCGGATGTCTTTTGTTCGCTCGAAGAAGGTGTGCGGGGACAGCGTGCCGTTGATTGGAAACTGGTCGACGAGATCGCCCCGAACTCGAAATTCGACGAGTTTGTCGCGCAGCGAGCGCAGGAATTTGTGTCTACTTCCAAAAAGAGTTCTGGGAAAAAAGGGGTCGTGTTAGAGCCTATATCGCGGAGTTTTTCCGAAGATGGATCAGTGACATACTCGACCGTCGAAATCGCCGTTGAACGCGATGGTGGACGGGCGACGGTAACAATCAAGGGGCCAACGTCCGAGGCGCCGACCTCGATCGAAGAGCTGCAGGCGCAAGGATCAGAAGCCTGGATGCTGCGCGCCGCGCGCGAGTTGGATGATGCCATCCTGCACCTGCGCATGAACGAGCGAGAGCTTGGTTCGATCGTGTTTCAAACTCAGGGCGATGCTTCGACACTTGTGGCGCACGAACGCCTGTTGTTGGACAACCGCGAGCACTGGCTGGCGAACGAGATTTTGCAGTACTGGAAGCGCGTGTTGAAACGCGTGGACATGACATCACGCAGTCTGGTGGCGCTGGTCGAGCACGGGTCCTGTTTTGCCGGTGTTCTGGCAGAACTGCTGTGGGCCGTCGACCGAACGTATATGATGCTGGAAGAGTTCGAAGGCGATAACCGCCGCCTTGCCGCCATAACTCTGAGCGACAGTAATTTCGGCACCTATCCGATGGGCAACGATCTGTCCCGGTTGGAAACCCGGTTCTGGGGTGATCCCAAGGCAGTTGAACAGCTGCAGGCGCATATTGGTGAAAGCCTGCAGGCGGAAGAGGCCGAAAAGCTGGGGCTGGTGACATATGCCTACGACGATATCGACTGGGACGACGAGGTCCGGATCTTTCTGGAAGAACGGGCCAGTTTCTCGCCCGATGCGATGACCGGAATGGAAGCCAACCTGCGTTTTGCCGGACCGGAAACGATGGAAACCCGAATTTTCGGGCGTCTGACCGCATGGCAGAACTGGATTTTCCAAAGACCCAACGCGGTCGGCCCGGATGGGGCATTGCAGCGCTATGGCAGTGGCCTGCGCGGCGAGTTTGACATGGAACGTGTTTAGAGCTGACGGAGGAGACACATGCTCGACTTGATTAACGTAAGCTATGACACCCAGATTCCCAATAATGTGGGTCTAAGTCAGGACAAGAAGGTCCTTAAGGCGCTGGAAAAATGGCACCCCGGTTACATCAACTGGTGGAACGACCTGATCCCGCAGAACTTTCAGGAATCGCTGGTTTACCTGCGGACTGCGGTCAGCGTGGACCCCAAAGGGTGGGCCAAGTTCGACTATGTGAAGATGCCCGAGTATCGCTGGGGGGTATTGCTGGCACCGCAGGTCGAAGACAGGATTATCCCGTGCGGCGAACACAAGGGCGAACCCGCATGGCAAGAAGTTCCGGGCGAGTACCGCAACATGATGAAACGG
>JBPCWT010000443.1:0-8860 GCA_051009255.1 Ruegeria sp.
ACTGTGACATGCTTGCTGTTCCCGTCACGCCGAACAGCTGGCACCGGTATTTCACGTGTCCCTGACAGGTACTGCCCCGTGATAGAAGCAGCATCCGAAGCAATATCCGCAGGGGAGCCATGACTGACGACTTGACCGCCATGTACACCAGCACCCGGGCCGATATCGAATACATAGTCAGCTTCGCGGATTGCCTCTTCGTCATGCTCGACCACGATAACGCTGTTACCCTGATCGCGAAGATTCTTAAGGGTACCCAGCAAACGATCATTGTCGCGTTGGTGCAATCCGATGGACGGCTCGTCAAGCACGTACAAAACACCGGTTAATCCTGACCCGATCTGACTGGCCAAACGGATGCGTTGACTTTCGCCTCCAGACAATGTTCCACTTGAGCGAGACAGCGTAAGATACTCCAAACCAACATTATTCAGAAACCCAAGCCGTTCGCGGATTTCCTTTAAGATAGCCCGCGCAATCTCGTTCTTTTGATTGGTCAGGTGGTTCGGCGCCTCATCAATCCAGGACAGCGCCTCTCTGATCGACATCTGAACCACGTTACCGGCATGAAGTCCGGCAATCTTTACCGCCAAAGCCTCTTCTCTCAGGCGGTGACCACGGCAGGTTCCGCAGGGACGATTGTTTTGATAGCGCTCAAATTCTTCGCGGATCCAGGCACTGTCGGTTTCGCGGTAACGGCGTTCCATATTCGGGATCACGCCTTCGAAGCTGCGCATTACCTGATAGACGCGGCCGCCCTCGTCATAGCGGAATTGAATTTCCTCATCGCCGGAACCATACAGGAACACCTTTTGCACGTGTTCCGGCAAGTCTTTCCACGGCGTATTCTTGTCAAATTCGTAATGTCGCGCGATCGCTTCGATGGTTTGCAGAAAGTACGGTGACTTTCCTTTGCGCCAAGGCGCTAGCGCACCATCATAAACCTGAAGTGTTTGATCTGGCACGACGAGACGCTCGTCAAAAAACAGCTCAACCCCTAAACCGTCGCAGTCAGGGCATGCGCCAAAAGGGGCGTTGAAAGAAAAGAGCCGCGGCTCAATTTCCGGGATGGTGAAGCCACTGACAGGACACGCAAAGTTTTCACTAAACGTAATTCGCTCTGGATCGCCCTCCCGCGGCGCGGTTTCCAGAATTGCAATTCCGTCCGCCAAATCCAGTGCAGTGCGCAAACTGTCGGCAAGACGGGTTTCCATCCCCTCTCGCACAACCAAACGATCGACAACCACGTCAATGTCATGGCGGTACTTTTTGTCTAATGTCGGCGGCTCGTCCAATTCGTAGAACTGTCCGTCCACCTTTACCCGCTGAAAGCCTTGTTTCCGCAGTTCCAGAAACTCTTTTTTGTATTCGCCCTTTCGGTCCCGAACGATTGGTGCCAGCAAATATCCGCGCGTACCTTCGTCCATCGTCATGATCCTGTCGACCATGTCCTGAACTTGCTGTGCTTCAATCGGCAGCCCCGTCGCCGGGCTGAAAGGTGTACCTGCACGCGCAAACAGCAAACGCATGTAATCGTATATTTCTGTCACGGTCCCAACCGTGGACCTTGGGTTCTTGGATGTCGTTTTCTGTTCGATCGAAATAGCCGGGGAAAGACCGCTGATATGGTCCACATCCGGCTTTTCCATCATATCCAGGAACTGTCGGGCATAGGCTGACAAGCTTTCGACATAGCGTCGCTGGCCCTCGGCATAGATTGTATCGAAAGCCAAAGAAGACTTGCCCGATCCCGAAAGACCGGTAATCACCACCAGTTGATCTCGTGGGATGTCAACGTCGATACCCTTGAGATTGTGCTCGCGCGCACCGCGCACCTCGATATTTTTCAGCTCAGCCATTTCGGCCCCCAACAACCAAGTCCTATAGAGATAGGCGAGTGGCGCCGAGTCTCCAACCAAAAAATGTGAACGAATAGTGAACAGGTGGATTTTCGCGTAGTTAAATCTTTTGGTATTCCAGCCCGCTTGATGGTGGCCTTACGAGGCCGCCATGCTCACAATCCCGATCTTGGCCAGGACTCGTCAAAACCAAGCTTGGTAACACGAAGTGGAAGTTTCGTTCAAACATCCAACCGATTGAATTAATTTATTTTTCAAGAAAAGTGGCGCGGTTGACGGGGCTCGAACCCGCGACCTCCGGCGTGAC
This sequence comes from Ruegeria sp., assembly GCA_051009255.1. GTDB lineage: Bacteria > Pseudomonadota > Alphaproteobacteria > Rhodobacterales > Rhodobacteraceae > Ruegeria. The sequence continues at coordinate 2,167 of JBPCWT010000443.1, forward strand.
AGGCCGGCACTCTAACCAACTGAGCTACAACCGCGCAAAAGGGTCTTTACACCAATCCATTTGCCCGGATCCAAGGCTGACAGTGATGGCGCGGTTGACGGGGCTCGAACCCGCGACCTCCGGCGTGACAGGCCGGCACTCTAACCAACTGAGCTACAACCGCCCACTGTCCGTTCGTCGCCGAACGTCTGGGTGTATTATGGCGACGCCCCGGCATCGTCAAGCGGCGTTTTGAAGTTTTTTGTTCGAACCGAAGTTTTTGTTCACTGAACCGACCCGTTCCGAAAACCACCGGAAACTACGACCAATGTACCTGGGTGCACTGCAGAAGTGACCATACCTATTTACCCTGTACATGTTCGGCTGGGTGTCGCGTCTCTTGCGACCAATTAATCCGCAGTCTTGATAGTCATTGGCCTAGTGGTAGAGCGTTTGGTTCAAGTCGAAGAGGTCAGGAGTTAAATTTCTCATAAACCGCCATCTAATTTTGTGAATACTTGAATTCGACACCAAAAACTTTGCCGCACACTCGCCTTGGAGAAACGCAAAAAGGCGGGCATTTTTACCCGCCTTTTCAATCATTATTACAACTTAGTGTGTTGTCGCGGTCGTAACCTTGTCGCCACCGGATTGTCTTGCGGCCGCAGCAGCTTCTTCAGCAGCTTCATCCCACTCCACCGGCTCGGGTTCGCGTACAAGCGCGCGTTCCAGAACCTTGGAAACATGATCCACCGGAATGATTTCAAGGCCGTCCTTTACGTTGTCAGGAATTTCCGCAAGGTCTTTTTCATTTTCCTCGGGGATCAAAACCGTCTTGATGCCGCCACGCAAAGCGGCCAACAGCTTCTCTTTCAATCCGCCTATTGGCATTGCGTTACCACGCAACGAAACTTCGCCGGTCATGGCGATGTCCTTGTGCACCGGAATCCCTGTCAAAACTGAAACGATCGATGTCACCATAGCCAGACCTGCCGAAGGCCCATCCTTGGGCGTAGCACCATCGGGGACGTGGACGTGAATGTCCAGCGCGTCAAACTTTGGCGGTTTTACACCAATCTCGGGCGCAATGGAGCGAACATAGGACGAGGCCGCGTCGATGGATTCTTTCATCACATCGCCCAATTTACCGGTGGTTTTCATACGACCTTTACCGGGCAGTTTAAGCGCCTCGATATGCAGCAGATCGCCGCCGACGGATGTCCATGCCAATCCCGTGACGACACCCACCTGATCGTCTTGTTCGGCAAGCCCGTAACGGAATTTCGGAACGCCCAGGAATTCGTCCAGATTATCAGGTGTCACCGTTACCGACTCTGCCTCTTTCTTGATAATCTTGGTCAGTGATTTCCGTGCAACCTTGGCAATCTCGCGTTCCAGATTTCGCACGCCCGCTTCTCGAGTATAAGTGCGAATGATCGCAGTCAGCGCCTCGTCTGTCAGTTCAAATTCCTTGGCCTTCAAGCCATGGTTTTTAACCTGTTTGCCGATCAAGTGCTGCTTGGCAATTTCGCTTTTCTCGTCCTCCGTATAGCCTGCCAGTGGTATGATTTCCATCCGATCCAGCAACGGTCCGGGCATATTATAGCTGTTAGACGTTGTCAGGAACATTACGTTGGACAGGTCATACTCGACCTCAAGATAGTGATCCATGAACGTATTGTTCTGCTCCGGGTCCAACACTTCCAGCATCGCCGATGCCGGATCACCACGGAAGTCCTGCCCCATCTTGTCAATTTCATCGAGCAGGATAAGTGGATTGGTGGTTTTTGCCTTTTTCAATGCCTGAATGATCTTACCCGGCATCGATCCGATATACGTCCGGCGATGGCCGCGGATCTCGGACTCGTCACGCACACCACCCAGTGAGATTCGAATGAATTCACGTCCGGTAGCCGTGGCAACCGATTTACCCAACGAGGTTTTACCAACCCCCGGAGGGCCAACAAGGCACATGATCGGGCCCTTCAGCTTTTTGGAGCGCTGCTGAACCGCAAGGTATTCGACGATCCGTTCTTTGACCTTCTCAAGACCATAGTGATCTGCATCCAGAACTTCTTGCGCGCGCCCCAAATCTTTTTTGACTCGGGATTTCGTGCCCCACGGCAGTGCAAGAATCCAATCCAGATAGTTGCGTACAACGGTTGCCTCGGCGGACATTGGCGACATGTTCTTTAGCTTTTTCAGCTCGCCCTCGGCTTTTTCGCGCGCCTCTTTCGACAGCTTGGTTTCCGCAATTTTCTGTTCCAACTCAGCTACTTCGTTGGAGCCGTCTTCGCCATCGCCAAGCTCTTTCTGAATGGCCTTCATCTGCTCATTCAAATAGTACTCGCGCTGCGTCTTCTCCATCTGGCTTTTGACGCGGGTCTTAATTTTCTTTTCGACCTGCAAAACGGACATTTCGCCCTGCATCAGGCCATAGACCTTCTCCAACCGTTCGCTAACACTCAGCGTTTCCAAGAGGTCCTGCTTTTGCTCGACTTCGATACCCAGATGGCCGGCAACTAAATCGGCCAGCTTGGCAGGTTCGGTGGTCTCGCCAACTGCAGTCAACGCTTCTTCGGGGATGTTCTTGCGAACCTTGGCATAACGTTCGAACTCGTCGCCGACGGTACGCAACAGCGCGTTCGTTGTTGTCACATCACCGGGGATTTCCGTCAGATACTCGGCGCGGGCTTCGAAAAAAATCTCATTTTCCAGAAACTCTGTGATTTCGACCCGTGCCTGACCTTCGACAAGCACCTTTACAGTGCCATCGGGCAGTTTCAGCAGCTGTAGCACGTTGGCCAACACGCCCACGCGATAAATTCCATCTGCTTCCGGGTCATCCACGCCCGGATCAATCTGACTGGACAACAAAATCTGCTTGTCATCCTGCATGACCTCTTCCAGCGCGCGGACCGATTTATCGCGACCCACAAACAGCGGCACGATCATGTGTGGAAAGACCACGATATCGCGCAGCGGCAGAACGGGGTAAGAGGAATTCAGGGGCTCTTGCATGCTCTATCCTTATCATTGGCAAGACAGTGCCGGTCCCTGATTCAGGCAACCTTTGGCTGTCTCCTTCTTGGACGTTAAAGGTGGGGCGCTCTATCCCTCTTTTCAACCTTACCGTCGTGTTATCAAATTCAGAATGACGTGTGCGTTCACCGACTGCAAGGCATCGCGCCGATGAATCATGTGAATTTTATGCAGGACCTCTGCAATGTTCTAATTTGGATCAATGTCCCCCTGCGCCCTTTGCGCATGAAATTCCGCTTGCCATACGTCAAATGAGCTGGTCGCAATTGCATCACGCATTCCCTGCATAATCTCCTGAAAGTAATGAAGGTTATGCCAGGTCAACAGCATGCCCGATATCATCTCGTTTGCCCGAAAAACATGGTGCAAATATGCTCTGGAGTAACTTGCACACGCCGGGCAAGCGCACTGTTCATCCAAAGGCCGAGGATCGTCAGCGTGTCGCGCATTTTTGATGTTCACAACTCCGTTTCGCGTGAATACTTGCCCGGTTCTTCCGGAACGCGACGGCAGTACGCAATCCATCATGTCGATCCCCCGCGCGACGGCCCCAACTATGTCGTCAGGCTTTCCGACCCCCATAAGATAACGTGGCTTGTCGGCGGGTAATAAATCGGGTGCGTAATCCAGGCACGAAAACATCGCTTCTTGCCCTTCGCCTACGGCCAGACCACCCACAGCGTATCCATCAAATCCAATTTCGGTTAAGGCCTTTGCGCTTTCTTCGCGCAGGTCCGATTCCAACCCGCCTTGCATGATACCAAACAATGCATGTCCAGGGCGATTCCCGAACGCGTCTTTGGAACGGACGGCCCACCGCATCGACAATCGCATCGACTCTGCAATGCGTTCGCGGTCAGCAGGTAATGCCGGACATTCGTCAAAGCACATGACAATGTCTGATCCTAACAGACGCTGAATTTCCATCGACCGTTCGGGGGTCAATTCATGACTTGATCCGTCAATGTGAGATTTGAACGTGACACCTGCCTCGGTAAGCTTTCGCAAGCCGGCCAACGACATGACCTGAAAACCACCGGAATCGGTCAATATCGGTCGATCCCATTTCATGAATTTGTGCAATCCGCCTAATCTTGCAATCCGTTCCGCCGTGGGACGCAGCATCAAATGGTAGGTATTGCCCAATAAAATGTCCGCGCCTGTTGCCCGTACACTTTCTGGCAACATGGCCTTAACGGTTGCCGCTGTTCCAACCGGCATGAATGCAGGCGTACGCACTTCGCCTCGCGGCGTGTCGATAACGCCCGTGCGGGCTTTTCCATCAGTCGCTTTGAGTTCGAATGAAAAACGCTTGGTCATATCGTCGCCTTGGATCGTTTAACCGGGCAGGCTTTGCCTGATCTGCCCGGTCATTGCAAGCCATCAGGGCAGCGTCGCAACCCGCTCTGTAAACAGGCGCACAACCCCTGCCCCATCCACATTCCGGCAAACACGGACCGGTGGTCGGTTGGCGTCGGGACGCGTGGCGCCGTGCTGGGGCCCTTCAATGGAAACTTTCAATCCGGTTTCAACCGTCTCGAACATCGGTTCGTGCGAACACGCAATAACAGCGGTCGAGTCGTGCAGGCCACACCCCTCTAGTCCGCCTATCTCCTTGTAGAACTTCAGATAGAATTTGGAGATATCCCGCAGAAACGAACCCATGTCGGGTGAACGTGTCGCCAGCGCCTCAAAATCCGCCGTTTCGTACAAGGTCTTAAGCGTCACATCCAACCCGACAAGAACGGTTTCCGGCGGAGCCATAAAGACTTCCTCTGCGGCGCGGGCATCGTGATAAATGTTAGCCTCGGCATGTTCTGTGATGTTGCCTGGGCAAAACACAGCACCGCCCATTATGACCAATCGTCCCAAATTCTCCGAAAACTCTGGATCCAACCAAATTGCATCAGCGATATTCGTCAGAGGACCAACCGCACAAACAACCAACTCATCCTTATGGGTCCGCGCCATTTCGACAAGATACTCAGCCGCATTAAGGTGGTGGTTTTGTCCGATCTGAGGAATGTCCGTCAGGTCGCCAAATCCTTCGGGACCGTGCACATGTTCCGAGGGAAGATGAGCGTCCGAATCCCGGGCAACCGACGCGCCTTCGGCAACTGGCAGGTCAAGGCCTAACCTGTGCAACAGGTAACGAGCATTACGACTGGATTGGTGGACATGCGTGTTACCAAAGACTGTCGTCAGCCCGACAAGTTCGATTTCGGGCGCTGCGGCGGCATAGGCGATGGCCATTGCATCGTCGATACCAGGGTCAGTATCAATTATCAGTTTCATTCGCGCCCGATACCGCAATCAGGGCGGGATGCAAAGCGGTCACAGACAGGAAATTACTGATAGTCTGACCGGCTTCTGTTATTTGATTTAACTCTGGCTCCATCCATACCAGAGTTGAAATTCTACGACACAACCCCCAAATGTATACTGTCGTACACAATAAAAGAGGACAGATATGACCGAAGACCAGATTGTCGGATTGCTATCATCAAACATAATTTTCGTATTGGCGGCGATATTTATCGTCATCATCGTACTGAAAGGCATAAAAATTGTGCCGCAATCCGAAAAATACGTGGTTGAACGGTTTGGGCGACTGCATTCCGTGCTTGGCCCTGGTATAAACTTTATCGTTCCATTTCTTGATGTTGCACGCCACAAAATCTCGATTCTGGAACGCCAGCTACCAAATGCAACTCAGGACGCAATCACCAAGGACAACGTTCTGGTACAGATCGATACATCAGTGTTTTATCGCATTCTCGAACCGGAAAAGACGGTATACCGAATTCGCGATGTTGACGGTGCGATTGCTACGACCGTAGCGGGTATTGTGCGTGCCGAAATCGGCAAGATGGATCTGGATGAAGTGCAGTCAAATCGCGCACAACTTATTGATCGCATTCAGGAAGCTGTGGAAACCGCGGTTGATGACTGGGGTATTCAGGTGACGCGTGCGGAAATTCTGGATGTAAATCTGGATCAGGCCACTCGCGACGCCATGCTGCAACAGCTTAACGCGGAACGTGCACGTCGTGCGCAAGTTACTGAAGCGGAGGGTACAAAACGAGCTGTCGAGTTGCAGGCAGATGCCGAACTTTATGCTGCTGAACAAATCGCCAAAGCGCGCCGAATTCAGGCCGACGCCGAAGCATATGCAACCGGCGTGGTCGCCAAGGCCATTCAGGACAATGGTATCGAAGCAGCGCAATATCAGGTGGCTTTGAAACAGGTCGACGCCCTGAACGCGCTGGGCAATGGAACCGGCAGTCAGACAATCGTAGTGCCGGCAAGTGCGTTGGAGGCGTTTGGCGATGCATTTAAGATGCTGAAGGGAGGAAAGTAATGACCGAACCCTTTTGGATGATCTGGTGGATTTGGCTGGCAGGCGCATTGGTGCTTGCCATCCTAGAAGTCCTGCTGCCCGGTTTCATTTTCCTTTGGTTCGCGATCGGCGCAGCGATCACGGGAATAATTCTGGCGATAACAGGGATTTCAATGTCTCTTGCCGTTTTACTGTTGGTGTTTGCGGTGCTTTCGCTTGTTTCATGGTTGGCGCTTCGGCGTTTTTTTTCCTTGCCACATGGTCAGGTTAAGACGTTCGACCACGACATAAACGAGAAGTAAATCAAAGGCACGCAATTGCGTGCCTTTGTAC
>JBPCWT010000444.1:0-9668 GCA_051009255.1 Ruegeria sp.
GCGTAGCGGCAGCCAATAGGTTAAACAGGTGAAACTTGTTCATTTCCTTCTCCTCGAGGCGGTGAAATCGACACCATCCTTAAGTTTATCACTGGGAAACATGTTTCGCATTGAGCCAAGTCATAAGGCATATCCCGCAGAGCGGTTTTTTTGACTTCAAGATGTTTGATATTCAAATACTGCGATTTCACCACGAATTTCCACCATCGTTTAAGCTAAATACTTGATGTTTGAATTGGGACTTCGTCTTGGCACCCGAGGTCTGGTCACTTGGCAGGTAACCGTCCCAGATGCGGTCGATCCGCTGGGCTGCCTCGGGGTGATCTGACCAGCGGTCAGCGTCGATTGGGCGGGAGTGCCAAGGGGCATCTGTCGTTCCCATAATCTCGCAACCGGGGTTGCGTTGTGCGGATATCGCGGCCCTTACCGTATGGGGCTGCCATCCGAAGGCGTGCCGCATCTGTGCGATCGATGCACCGGATTCGCGGATCAGCAGCTTTCTAGGCGCCTGGAGCGCAGGTTTGGCGCTGTGCCGATTTGGCAAAGTCGACATCTTCTGTGTCGCGGGCAAAACTCAAGACGCCGCCCTCGGGCAGCGGTGTTGTCGTCATCGTGACATCTGGTGCACGACACCATGATGAACTGCCCTTCTGACCGCCCAACGAAACTTGTACCATAACATAAGGCCTAAATTGGCCTACACTACCGGCGGGGTACAATGGCGACCCACTTTTACTTTTCCGAAATCTTCTGAGCTAAGCTACTGTTACAAGTAACAAAAAGATCAGCCGCAGGTGAGCTTTTGTCATTTGGGCAGCGGCCCAAGGCGCGGATAGGCCGACGCGGCGTTATTGGGCATGTTGCCGCCCAGATATCTTTGGGCAAGCTCCTTCCAAGCGCCGTAATCCGAGGCAAGGTTCAGGACTGGCCAATCGCTGCCAAACAAAAGGCGATCACGCGCAAAACTGCCCAAAACATGCTGAACATAGGGCTTCAGATCTTCTTCGTCCCAGTTTTCCGCCGCTTCGGTCACTAGCCCCGAAATCTTGCAAAAGACTTGCGGGTAGGTGGCAATCTCGGCCATGTCTGCGGCCCAGCCTTCGATCACCTTGTCGCGGATTTCAGGTTTTGCGCAGTGATCCACCACGACGCGCAGGTCGGGGTAGGTCCGCAGGAAATCAAGAAGGTGACGCAGGTGGCGCGGCATCACCAGCGCATCAAATGTCAGATTATTCCGAACTATCTCTGCAATCGCAGGGGCCAAGGCAGGGCGCAGCATCCAGGCATCGTCCGCGATATCCTGAATCATCGGGCGCAACCCGACCAATTTGGGATGTTGCGCCAATCGGGCAACCGAGGCGGGCGCGCTGTCAGCCTCTAGATCGACCCAGCCAACCACACCGCCAATCCAATCATGTCGATCCGCCAGCGACAAAAGGTATTCGGTTTCCGCTTCGGTGTCGGCGGCCTGAACTGCGATGGTGCCAGTGATACCAGCCGCATCCATCAGCGGCTTCAGGTCATCGGGCTGAAAATCGCGGTAAAGTTTGGTCAGCGCGGGTGTCAGCCAGGCATAGTCACCACGTTCAAGTTTCCAGAAATGCTGATGGGTATCAATTGTCATTGCTCACCCTCCCCATGGCGCGCGTTGATCGCGGGCCGGTTGTAATGTCGCGGCGTTGGCCGGCGCGCCGCCATGCAGTCTTGTAAGCTCTTGCGCCAATTGGCCGTGCATTTCGGTCACCTCATCCAAGGTGGGAACCTTCAGATCATCGACACGTTCCAGATAGGGACAACTCAGAACGGCGGCCGCTCGTCCGCCCGGATCAAATACCGGAAAGGCGATGTTGGTGACCCCGATGGCTGTGGCCGAGGTCATCTTTTCATATCCCACAGCGCGAATACGCGCGATGTGGTCAAAGAATTCCCCCCTGTCAAAGGGCGGCTCACCCAACGCGGGCCGGTGGCGTTCAATCAGGTCTTCCAGTTCGCTTTGTGGTCTGAATGCCGCCAAAACGCGCCCTGATCCAGTGTTCCACAGCCCCACGACCGTACCCGTCTTTAGCGCCAACCCCCAGTTTCCAGGAGATTCCGCCGAAGCCACAATCACGATGTCCCCATTGCTTTCCATGCCCATATGACACGACTGCCATGATGCGCGCGTGATGGCCCGCATACGCGGCAGGGCGCTTTCGATGACACGCCCGATGGGTGGGTGACGCTGCGAGATCGAGAACATCTTGAGGCTTAGCGAATAGCGGTCCCCGGAAAGCGATCGGATCACATAATCGCGCCGCACCAGTGTCGACAGCATGCGGTAAATTTCAGAGGGCGAGCGATCCAGCGCCTTGGCCACTTCGCCCTGCGTCAGACCTTCGCCGTGGTTTGCCAAAAGCTCGATAATATCCAAGCCTTTTTCTAGCGCAGGCGCGCGGTACTTGTCTGGCGCGTCGTCCATTTTGACCCTCGTTCCATCACTACAACCAGAGTTTCCTTCACCATCAGGGGGCAAGTCAAGGTTGATTTATTAATGAATAAATGATTTATAAGCAAATAGAGAGCCGCATTACTGGCCGTGATCTGGGAGGAAGAAATGAAAAAACGAAATATAATCAAGGGCCTGATGGCTGGGACTGCAATTGTTGCGCTGTCCGAGTCGGCAATCGCGTCTGACTGGGGCAGCTTTGACGGCGTCACAGTCGCAGCGAAATTGATCGGCGGCCAACAATATGAAGGGCTTTATGGCCGCATTGCTGAATGGGAGGCAGCAACCGGTGCAAAGGTCGATATCATCTCAAAGAAAAGCCACTTTGAGATCGACAAGGAAATCAAATCCGACATGGCTGCCGGAACCACCGATTGGTGTGTGGGTTCGAACCACTCATCCTTTGCGCCCCAATACGAAGGGCTTTATGTCGACTTGAGTGATCTGGTGCCAGAAAGCACCGTAGCAGAGTTCGTGGGCGGCAACATCAGCGCCTCGACCGTGGGTGGCGAGCTGTTGATGCTGCCACGCGCGCAGTTTGACGTTTCGGTTCTGTATTACCTGAAATCAAACTACGAAGACGCGGACAAGGCCGCCGCCTTCAAGTCCGAGTATGGCTATGAGCTGGCCGTTCCCGAAACATGGGAGCAGGTCAAGGATCAGGCGATCTTCTTTGCGGATGCCCCCAATTTCTATGGCACGCAATTTGCCGGCAAGGACGAGGCCATCGTTGGCCGGTTTTATGAGATGGTCGTGGCCGAGGGCGGCAACTATCTTGATGAAACCAACAAGCCGATCTTTAATTCGGATGCGGGTCAGCGCGCGCTTCAGTGGTTTGTCGACCTCTACGAAGCCAAAGCCGTTCCTGCGGGCACTACCAGCTATGTCTGGGATGACCTGGGACAGGGTTTTGCGTCAGGCACGGTCGCGCTCAACCTCGACTGGCCGGGTTGGGCTGGATTCTTTAACGATCCCGAATCCTCTAAAGCCGCAGGTAATGTCGGCGTTGCGATCCAGCCCATGGGTTCGGTCACGCGCACGGGTTGGTCCGGGCATCACGGGTTTTCGGTCACCAATGACTGCGCCGACAAGGATGCGGCTGTATCGCTGGTCATGTTCCTGACTAGCGAAGAAAGCCAGTTGGCGGAATCGTCCGGTGGGTCGCTGCCTACACGATCGGCCGTTTGGGAAGCCAACGTCGCTGCCGCCAAGGCGGGTGACGACCCCTTCCGCGCAGAAGCGCTTGCTGCTTTTGCCGCGGGTGCGGAATTTGCCTTTGCTGTGCCGCCGATCCCCGAATGGGGTGAAACCACAAACATCGTCTTCCCCGAATTGCAGGCCGCAATCGTGGGCGACAAGACGGTCAAGGAAGCGCTGGACGACGCTGCCGCAGCCGTGGACGAGCTGATGCGCGAATCCGGCTATTACTAAGCTTGAAAGCCTTCCGGGGGCAGACCGCCTGCCCCCGAAATCCGCCCTACCCCAAGCCATCCAATAGGTAGCCCCATGACCCGCCGCCGCTTGCCAGAGTGGTTAGTCCTTCTGTTGCCTGCGATCATCGTGATTGCCGCAGTCGTGCTGATCCCGCTAATCTTTTCGCTCTACTCCAGCTTCACGCCTTACAAGCTGACGCGGCCGTCCACTTTGTGGAAATGGGTGGGTACCTATAACTACGAAAAAATCTTGTCGGACGCGAAGTTTTGGGCCGCCTTTGGACGGACGGTTCTGTTCCTGACCATTGTGCTGAACGTGGAGCTTTTGCTGGGCCTTGGCATTGCACTGATGATGAACAAGGTCACATGGGGGCAACGAACCCTGCGCACGATCCTGATGTTTCCGATGATGTTCTCGCCCATTCTGGTGGGATTTCAGTTCAAGTTTATCTTTAACGACAATATCGGGCTGGTGAACAACATACTGCAATCCATGGGCTTTAACGGCGCGCTGCCTTGGCTGGTGGACGGCAAGCTGGCGATGTTCTCGATCATCTTTGCCGAAGTGTGGATGAGCACATCGGTCTTTGCCATCCTGATCCTTGCAGGGCTTTTCGCCATGCCCCGCGATCCGCTGGAGGCCGCCAAGGTCGATGGCTGCACCCCCTGGCAGACGTTCCGCCATATCACGTTGCCTTTCCTGATGCCTTTTATTTACATCGCCATGACCATTCGCAGTCTGGATGTGGCCCGCGCCTATGACATTGTGCAAATCATGACAGGAGGCGGGCCTGCACGGCGCACCGAACTTCTTTGGACCCTGATGAGCCGCACAGGTTATGTCGACGCCCGCATGGGGCTGGCCAATGCGATGGGATATGTTTCGATAATCCTGTCGATCCTGTTCACCGTCTACTTCTTCCGCAAGCTGAGCGCCGCGCGCGCCGAACTTGGAATGGCGGGGTAAGCGCAATGGATAGCAATCTTTCCCATCGCAATCGCAAACGCGCGCTGAAGGCCCTGCATTTCACCGCGCTGTTCTTCACCATGGCGGTTATCTGCATTCCAGGGCTTTGGATTGTCCTGAACTCGTTCCGCCCCACGGTCGAGATCATGGCAAAGCCGCCCGTCTGGAACCCGTCGTTTACGTTGGACCATTACCGCGCGATGTTTGGGGGCGCTGGCGAAGGCGGGGTGCCGGTGTTTTCATATTTCCGTAACTCGATGATAGTTTCGGTCACGTCGACCCTGATTGCGATCCTGATCGGAATGTCAGGCGGCTATGCCTTCGCGCGCTATCGTTTTAAGGGCAAGTCGGGCTATTTCGTCGGGCTGATGCTGTTTCGCGCGGTGCCAGGTGTGGCGTTGTCGCTGCCGCTGTTCATCGTCTTTGCGCGTGTCGGCATAATCGACACGCATTTCGGTCTGATCCTTGCCTATGTCGCAATGAACGTGCCCTTTACAATCTGGTTGACCGACGGCTTTTTCCGCCAGATCCCCAAAGAGCTGCACGAGGCGGCTGAAATGGATGGCTGTACCCGTTGGCAGGCCTTCTGGAAGGTCGAATTTCCGGTGGCGCGGTCAGGTGTGGCATCTGCTGCGATCTTTGCCTTTCTGACCTCGTGGAACGAATTTGCGCTGGCGTCACAGCTGACACGTTCGGTCGGGTCAAAAACAATGCCTGTCGGACTTTTGGATTTCACCGCTGAATTCACCATCAACTGGGGCGGCATGTGTGCCTTGGCGGTTCTGATGATCGTTCCCGCGCTGATCCTCACATTTATTGTTCAAAAACATCTGATTGCCGGCCTCACGTTCGGCGGCGTCAAAGGATAGCAAAATGACCGAAGTTACCCTTTCCAAAGTTGTGAAAAAATATGGCCAGCTGCAGGCGGTTCACGGGATTGATCTGGATATCCAAGACGGCGAATTCGTGGTGTTGGTCGGCCCGTCGGGTTGCGGGAAATCCACGACCTTGCGGATGATTGCGGGGCTCGAAGACATCTCGGGCGGTGAGGTTTCCATCGGTGGGCGCGTGGTCAATGATCTGCCACCGCGCGAACGCAATATCTCGATGGTGTTCCAGAACTATGCGCTTTACCCGCATATGACTGTGCGCGAAAACCTTGGGTTTTCGCTGAAAATTGCCAAGGCCGACATTGCCGAGATCACAAAGGCGGTGGATGAGGCGGCCGAAATTCTGGGCCTGAACGAATTGATGGATCGCAAGCCCGCCGAACTGTCGGGTGGCCAGCGTCAGCGCGTCGCCATGGGTCGCGCGATTGTGCGCCACCCCGATGTGTTCCTGTTTGACGAGCCGCTGTCCAACCTTGATGCCAAGCTGCGCACCCAAATGCGGGTTGAAATCAAGCGCCTTCACCAGCGCGTCGGCAACACGATCATCTACGTCACCCACGATCAAGTCGAAGCGATGACGCTGGCGGATCGGATTGTTTTGATGCGCGACGGGCATATCGTGCAGGTCGGGACCCCGTTGGAGCTGTTCAACACGCCCGTGAACACCTTTGTCGCGACCTTTATCGGATCTCCGCCCATGAACCTGATTGACGGAACTGTGTCGGGTGAAGATACCATCGAACTTTCCGGCGGCATTTCCGTGCCGGTGCCAGCAAATGCGCGTGGCAAGGTGCAGACGGGTCAAAAGGTGAAGTTCGGCTTTCGCGCAGACAACCTTATGCCCCAAAAACATTCCGTGCAGGAGGAAGGCCAGAAAGCCGAATTGGAACTGACGGTGACATTGACCGAACCGCTGGGCACCGAAACTCTGCTGTTCACCGAAGTCGCCGGGACCGAGGTTCAGGCAAAAATGCTGAACCCCCGCCCCGTACATCCGGGCGAAGTGTTGAAATTCGATCTGATGCTGGACAAATGCCATGTCTTTGACGCGACCAGCACCAACGCGGTCAGAGGCTAAGCCATGGCCGTGATAACCCGCATAGAACTGCAGATGATCGACCTGATCCCCAAGGTGAAACGGGTCGATGCCATTCAAACCTTTGTCAGTCAGGAAACGCCTTTCGTGACCGTTTATGATTCTGACGGTGGGGTCGGGACGGGTTACAGCTATACCATCGGGACGGGTGGGCCTTCGGTGATAGCGCTTCTGGAAAACACGCTGGCCCCAGCCCTGATCGGCAAAGACCCCGACCGGATCGAAGGCATCTGGCGCAATCTTTTGTTCTTGACCCATGCCACCGCTGTCGGGGCGATCACGTCGCTTGCGCTGGCGGCGATTGATACCGCGCTTTGGGATCTGAAGTGTAAGAATGCGGGGCTGCCATTGTGGAAGGCCGCGGGTGGCGCACGTCCGCGCGTTCCGCTTTACACGACCGAAGGCGGCTGGCTGCACCTTGAAACCAAAGTATTGGTCGATGACGCGGTCGAAATGCAGGCGCGGGGATTTCGCGGCTCGAAGATCAAGATCGGCTGCGATCACATCAGTCAGGATGCTGCACGGCTTGAGGCGGTACGCGCCGCCGTGGGCGATAGCTACGAGATCATGACCGACGCCAATCAGGGATTTACCCTGTCCGAAGCGATCCGCCGTGCGCGGGTGCTAGAGGATTACGGCGTCGGCTGGTTCGAAGAACCCCTGCCCGCCGATGACGTGCAGGGGCATGTGGAGCTTTCGCGGCGCACCTCGGTGCCAATTGCCGTGGGCGAAAGCATGTATTCCGCCAGCCAGTTCAAAGATTACCTTCAGTCTGGTGCAGCCTCGATCGTGCAAGTGGATGTGGCGCGTATTGGCGGCATAACCCCCTGGCTGAAGGTGGCCCATATGGCCGAGGCGTTCAACGTCATGGTTTGCCCGCATTTCCTGATGGAGCTTCACCTGTCGCTGGTCTGTGCCGTGCCAAATGCCAAATGGCTGGAATACATCCCGCAGCTTGACAGTGTGACCACCGCGCCGATGCGTATCGAAGACGGTCAGGCCGTGCCTTCGGACGCGCCGGGGCTGGGCATCGAATGGGACGCTGACGCCATTGCCGCCAAATCGGTGTTTTCACAGACAATCACGGGGGGCGCCTGATGCAACGAATGGGAATGGTGATCGGCCTAAGGCCGGAAAAGATCGCAGAATACAAACGCCTTCACGCGGATGTCTGGCCGGATGTTCTGGCCCAGATTAAGGGCAGCAACATTCGCAACTACTCCATTTTCCTGCGCGAACCTGAAAACCTGCTATTTGGCTATTGGGAGTATCACGGCAATGATTTCGAGGCCGACATGGCCAAGATGGCCAAAGACGCGCGCACCCGCGAGTGGTGGGCCCTAACGGACCCATGCCAAGCCCCGCTTGAAACCCGCGCCAAGGGCGAACAGTGGGCTATGATGCAAGAAGTCTTTCACACGGATTAAAGAACCATGACACAAAAAACAGGCCGTCTAGCGGGCAAGAAAACGCTAATCACCGCAGCAGGCCAAGGCATTGGCCGCGCCACCGCCGAACTTTGGGCCGCCGAGGGCGCCGAGGTCATCGCATCCGACATCAACGCCGACACTCTGGCGGAACTTGATGCCATCGACGGCGTGACGACGCTTGTGTTGGATGTGACCGACGCCGAGGCCGTCAACAAAGCCATGACAGATATCGGCCCGCTGGACGTGCTGTTCAACTGCGCAGGCTATGTCGCCCACGGTACGATCCTTGAATGTGACGACAAAGATTGGGATTTCAGTTTCGATCTTAACGTCAAAGCCATGTATCGCCTGATCAAACTGGCCCTGCCCGCCATGTTGGAACAGGGCGGTGGTTCGATCATCAACATGTCATCGGTGGCCTCGTCAATCAAAGGCGTGCCCAACCGTTTCGCCTATTGCGCATCCAAGGCTGCCGTAATCGGCATCACGAAATCGGTTGCCGCCGACTATGTGACCCGTGGCATTCGCTGCAACGCGATTTGCCCCGGGACGGTGGACAGCCCATCCATGCACGGACGTCTGCGCGCCACGGGCGACTATGAAAAGGCCCTGTCGGACTTTATCGCGCGTCAGCCCATGGGCCGCATCGGCACGGCCTATGAAATGGCGGCCCTTGCACTTTATCTGGCAAGCGACGACAGCGCCTTTACAACCGGACAGGCACATAACATCGACGGCGGTTGGACCGTCTAGGACTTGATGAGGAGAGTAACAGGTGAAACTTCTACGCGTTGGCCCCGTGGGGGCAGAAAAACCTGCAATTCTGGATGCAGAAGGCACGATCCGTGATCTTTCGGGCGTGATTGGCGATTTGGCAGGCGACGCCCTTGGGGATGCCAGCCTTGATCACCTGCGCGGTCTTGATCCCGCAACCCTGCCCGTGGTGGACGGGGAGGCACGCATTGGTCCTTGTGTCGGGCAAGTCGGCAAGTTCATCTGTATTGGCCTGAACTATGCGGATCACGCTGCGGAATCCGGCATGGCCTTGCCCGAGGAACCGGTAATCTTCTTCAAGGCGACCTCGGCCATCTGCGGCCCCAACGATACTGTCGAAATACCGCGCAATTCGGTCAAATCCGACTGGGAAGTTGAACTGGGCGCGGTGATCGGCAAGCACACCAAATACGTCAGCAAAGAAGACGCGCTGGACCATGTGGCAGGCTATTGCGTGGTCAATGACCTGTCAGAGCGTGACTTTCAGTTGCACCGCTCGGGTCAGTGGGTAAAGGGAAAATCCTGTGACACCTTTGGCCCTATCGGCCCTTGGCTGGTAACCCGTGACGAAGTCGCGGACCCTCAGAATCTGG
>JBPCWT010000445.1:0-10112 GCA_051009255.1 Ruegeria sp.
CCAAGGGGATTCCGGTCTTTGCCCTGACCAATTTCGGGGTGCAGAATTTTGACTTTTCCACAACGGTTTACCCGTTTCTGAACGAGTTCGACCGGCAATATGTCTCGGGCCGGATGAAGACCGTGAAACCGCATGAAACCATTTATGAAATGGTCGAGGCCGATTGCGGCCTGCCGCCACAAACCCTGCTGTTCGCGGATGACAGACTGGACAATATCGAAACGGCGCGAAAACGCGGCTGGCAAACCCATCACTTTCAAGGGCCACAAGGATGGGCGGATCGTCTAGTTGCCGAGGGTTTGCTGCAAGCGGAAGATGCGACCTAGCCTGTCCGTCTGGTCTACGCGGCGATCCGCGACGCGCTGCGGTTTTCACGAATTGGCAGATGCACAACCGCACTGAATGCACCGACGCCAACACCGATCCACCAGACCATCGTGTAATTGCCATAAAGGTCGTACATGCGCCCACCGAGCCAGACGCCAAGGAAGCTGCCAATCTGGTGGCTGAGGAAGATGATCCCGTACAGCGTGCCCATGTAGCGCAGCCCATACAAATGCGCGACCAGCCCCGAGGTCAACGGCACAGTTGCCAACCAAAGTGATCCCATCACAACCGAAAAGACGATCACGGATATTGGTGTGATGGGAAACATGATGAATGCTGCCGCCGCGATGGTGCGTGCGGTGTAAACCGCAGCCAGCAAATATTTTTTGGGGAAATGGTTGCCAGCCCAACCCGCCAGAAGCGTTCCGCCTATATTGGCCAGACCGATCAGCGAGATGGACAATGCGCCCAATGCCGAGGTCGTGGTGACGCCGATGGAATGCAGTACGCCGCCCGGCTGAATCGGGCCGCACATCTCGGTTACGAATGCCGGGAAGTGGGCCGTTATAAAGCCCAACTGATATCCGCAGCTGAAGAAACCAACAAAGATCAGCGCATAGGACGGATCGCGAAACGCCTTGCCAAGTATCTGGCTCATGCTTTCTTCAAGCTCGGCCTTGCTGATGGCCGTCGGCGCCCGCATGAAGGGGAGCGTCAATACCAGTGCAAGGATAGCGACCGCAAAAATCACAAAGACCTGGTGCCATGAGAGGAAGGTCAGCATCCACTCTGCTGTTGGGGCACCAAGAACCTGACCAAAACTGCCTGCAGCTGTGACAATCGCCAACGACATGGAACGATTTTCATCGGACGAGGCGCGGCCAACCACGGCCAGAACAACGCCAAAACCTGTCCCGGCGATGCCGAAGCCGACCAGCCAGGCGTACATTTGATGTTCAAACGGGGTAACAGACCATGCAGACAGCACCATCCCCGCAGCGTACGTAACCGCCCCAAGTATGATTGCCCGGCGATCCCCGACTTTTTCGGCGATGGCGGCGAATATGGGCTGACCAATGCCCCAAGCCAGATTCTGTATAGCGATGGCCAGCGAAAAATCCGAGCGCAGCCAGCCAAGCTCGGCCGCAATGGGGATCTGAAACACCCCAAAGGACGCGCGCACAGCAAAGCTGACCGTGATGATGATACATCCCACGATCAAAACGGGGTTCAGCAGATGGTTCGACTTTGGCATGCGCTTTCCGGCTTTTGGTTGCGACCGGACGTTAACGAGATTGGCAGGCTCGTCAATTCAGGAGTTTTGGACTCAGGAATAAGCAAAATTGATGCGAACAGAAAATGTCCGCTTTTCAATGGGCAGACCGGGCGCTATGGCTCTGTCATGACGGATGTTCTTTCGCTTTATGACGCGCGCATCGCGGATGGTACTTTAACCCGCGACGATGCACAGGAAGCAGTTTTACCCGAGTTTGAGCATATCCGGGCCGCTCTTGCCCAGCCGGTCAAGCGCGGCTTGTTTCGCAAAGCGCCACCGCCACCAAAGGGTTTGTACCTGTGGGGCGGCGTTGGGCGTGGCAAGTCCATGTTGATGGATATGTTTGTCGAAACGCTTGGCGATGTCCCGGCGCGGCGCGTACATTTTCACGCGTTTATGCAAGAGATACATGCCGGCATGCATAAGGCGCGCCAAAACGGGGTCCATGACGCGCTGGCGCCCGTTGCGGCAGAGGTGGTCAAATCGATCCGCTTGTTGGCCTTTGACGAAATGCAGATCATCGACATCACCGATGCGATGATCGTCGGGCGATTGTTTGATTTTCTGCACCAAGGCGGGGTTGTCGTGGTTACCACGTCAAATCGGCATCCGGATGATCTGTATAAAAATGGTCTGAACCGAGAGCTGTTTCTGCCGTTCATTCACCACATCAAGCAGCAACTAAACGTGTGGGAACTGACCTCGCCCACAGACTATCGGCAGAACCGGCTGGAGGGATCACCGGTTTATTTTACACCGATTGGCCCCGAGGCACGAGAAAGCATTCGGGCCGTGTGGAACGACTTGTCCGGCGGCCCCGCTGATCCGCTGACGCTGCATGTCAAAGGGCGAGAAGTAGTGCTGCCTGCGTTTCGAAATGGGGTCGCGCGCGCCTCGTTTTACGACTTGTGCGGCAGGATGCTGGGACCGGCGGATTACCTGGCTATCGCGGATGAGGTCAAAGTTCTGGTGCTTGAAGACATACCGCGCCTGTCGCGTAACAACTTTAACGAAGCGAAACGCTTTGTAACGCTGATTGATGCGCTGTACGAGGCCAAGGTGCGGCTGATCTGTTCAGCCGCCGCCGAGCCTGAAATGCTGTATGTCGAGGGCGAAGGAACATTCGAATTTGAGCGCACCGCCTCGCGCCTGCGAGAAATGCAGGACAAGGATTGGGGGAGTTAGCGCGGTTCCCGCGCAGAGTATTTGCAAAAAGGTGAAGACCTAGCCGTTTTCCCGCAGGACATTGCCCGCCAGATAAAGTGACCCACAGATCAGGATGCGCGCCTGCGGGTCTTTCAACGTGATACTATCAAGTGCGCTTTGCACGCTTTCGGCGGTTACCGCCGGAAGGTTCACCCTGGCCGCTGCTGCTGCAGTATCTTCGGCGCTTAGCGTGTTTGCCTCGCCCGGTATGGAAACGCCAGTCAGGCTTTGGGCCTGTTTAGCCAGCGGTGACAGATAACCGGTTACGTCCTTGGTGTTGAGCATTCCGCAAACCATGTGCGTCGGACGTTGAGGGAGTTTTGCCAGAACCTCTGCCAGAGCAACCCCGGCGGCGGCGTTGTGCCCACCATCCAGCCATAGTTCAGCATGTGGCGCAGCCTGCACCAGAGGGCCGGTTTTCAGGCGCTGCATGCGGGCGGGCCAGTGGGCATTGGTCACTGCTGCTTCACACGCGGTTTCGTCCAATTTCAGATGCCGCAAAACCGCAAGCGCGGGGCCGGCATTCTGGACCTGGTGCGCGCCCAGCAGGTTTGGCATCGGCAAATCACACAGGCCGGTTTCGTCTTGGAAAATCAGGCGACCGTTCTCCTCGGCGATGTGCCAGTGCTGCCCATAGGCTATCAGCGGCGCACCGTGTCGGGCGGCGGTGCGTTCAATGACCTCCATCGCTTCGTCTGCTTGCGGGCCGACGATACAAGGGACGCCGCGCTTGATGATTCCGGCCTTTTCGCCCGCGATTTCTGTCAGCGTGTCGCCCAGAAACTGCTGGTGATCGATTGAGATCGGCGTGATTACACTCACCACCGGTTTATCGACTACGTTGGTGGCGTCTAAGCGTCCGCCAAGGCCGACTTCGAGCAGGGTGTAGTCTGCCTGAACACGCGAAAACGCCAGCAGAGCGGCGCAAGTAGTGATTTCAAAATAAGTGATGTTTTCACCACCATTGGCCGCATAACATTCGTCTAGCACCGCCGACAGCGCGGGTTCCGAGATCAGTTGTCCGGCCAGTCGAATGCGTTCTTGAAACCGGGCCAGATGAGGTGAGGTGTATGCATGTGCTGACCGCCCTGCCCCTTCGAGACCGGCGCGGATCATGGCCTGGGTTGAACCCTTGCCATTTGTTCCTGCAATATGGATGACAGGCGGCAGCTTGTTCTGCGGGTTGTCCAGCGCGGTCAGCAGACGCCACACACGATCCAGTGTCAGATCAATGATCTTGGGATGCAGCGCCATCATCCGATCCAGGATGATGTCCGATGACGCGGCGGTCATTTCTTGTCTTTGTCCTTGGCGGGGGTGTCTTTTTCCTGAACGTCTTCGGGCTTGGGTGATGGCAGGTCACCTTTGACCGCTGGCGGCAGGCCCATCAACATGCGGGTGATCGTAATCAGTTCTTCCCGCATCTGGGTGCGTTTGGTGACGCGGTCCAGCATCCCATGATCCAGCAGATACTCGGCACGCTGGAACCCTTCGGGCAATTTCTCGCGGATGGTCTGTTCGATCACGCGTGGACCGGCAAAACAGATCAACGCGTTTGGCTCGGAAATGTGAACATCACCCAGCATCGCGTACGAGGCGGTCACACCACCGGTCGTCGGGTGGGTCAAAACCACGATATAGGGCAGCTGCGCCTCTTTCAGCATTTCAACGGCAACGGTGGTTCGCGGCATTTGCATCAGGCTGAGAATGCCTTCCTGCATACGCGCACCACCGGCGGCGGAAAACAGGATCAGGGGGCGTTTAAGCTTTACCGCCTCTTGTGCGGCGGCAATAATCGCGTTGCCAACATACATGCCCATGGACCCACCCATGAACGAAAAATCCTGCGCAGCGGCAACGATTGGCGTGCGCCCAATCTCGCCAGAGGCGACGAGCATTGCCTCTTTTTCGCCGGTCTTTTTCTGCGCGGCTTTCATGCGGTCCGGATATTTTTTCTGATCTCGGAAATGAAGTGGGTCGTCTTTTGGTGCTGGAACATCGACCTCGGTAAAAATACCGCCATCGAACAGGTGGTGGAATCGCTCGCGCGGGGTGATCGGCATATGGTGATCGCACTGGGTGCAGACGTTTTGGTTTTCTGCAAGTTCGCGGTGGAACAGCATAGTTCCGCACTCATTGCATTTGTGCCAAAGGTTTTCGGGCACTTCCCGGCGCGAGAAGATCGAGTTTATCCGGGGGCGGACGTAGTTTGTGATCCAGTTCATGTCGGAACCTTGCTAGTGCGGCGTTTTCGTCAAATAAGGCGCTATGGCAGGAAATGCAATCAGCGCCGTAAGGCCAATCGGGCGGTTAGCCAGCTGATGATCATGAATGCAAAGTCCACGATCAGCCATTGCCTTAGAATTCCGGTATCGGACATATCATAAGGTACCAGAAACAGGGCAAGACCATTCAGGCTGTCGGGTAACGAGATAAAGAGCAAAGCCACGACATTATTAAAAAAATGCATCGCAATCGCAGGGCCCAGTGTCCCTGCCCTGGCAGTCAGATCAGCGGCCAGAACCCCAAAGGCAAAGGACCAGGCCGAGACCAGAAAGGCATTTTCACCCGCTTCGGTTGGGGCATAGTGTCCGGCGGCAAAAAGAACGGCGGGCACCAACAGCCAGACCAGCGGTGATTGGAACCGCGCCGCAAGAGATTGCTGCAGATATCCCCGAAACAGAACCTCTTCGGCGCTTGTCTGAATAAGAACGGCAATCACTGAAAGCGGCAGAAATGCCAGCCAAGTCGCCAGCGGCAAATTGGATTGCAGCGGTGCGCCCATATCATATGGCGGCAGTACCGCCACGATCACACCGACAATCAACAATGCCCGCAGGACGAACCAGAACTGCGCCATAAACGTCTTAAGGTTCCCCAGTATGGATCGCAGGGTTCGGTGCTGCATTTGCCGCGCCGCGATGAATACCCCAAGGACGACGAAGCCGAAACTTGACAGAAGCACCAGCATCGCGGTTGGGGTTGAACCCGTAACAAGGGTCAGAACCCATGTTTCTGGGGCCATGCCGGACACGAACGCAAACAACCCCGCGTTCAGGGCAAGCACGACGGCCGCGATGATGGCAAGCCCCGCTAGCAGACGCCAGATTTCCGGGTAGGTCCGGGCCTGCGCCACAAGCGGTTCCTGTGCCGAATAGGCTGAGTTCACTTGGTTAACTGCCATGTATTTTTTCGATCGCCTCAACCGGTTCGATTCTGCCAGATGGTTCATCAGAATCCAGATTCGCCACTCGTAACCTGCCTGCAAGGCTGGTCAGGTATCCGGCAACCGTTTGCAACAACTGCACCGCGACCTGAGGATCGCTTTCGACCACGGCGCGCAGCTCTTCGGCGCCGATCCGAAGGAACGAGCAGTTGGTTTCTGCCACCAGGTCCAATTGGCGTGGCTCGCCGGTGATGATTGACAAGTCGCCAATCAGACGACCCGGTTCGACAACGGAAATAGTGCTCATTTCGCCGGCATTGTCATGCCAGTTCAGATTCGCATTGCCCGAGATGCACAAATAGGCGGCATCTGCCGCTTGTCCGCGCGCGAAAATGACCTGTTCTGCCACCGCCTCGTACCATTGGGCGGAAAATGCCAAAAGCCTCTGATTGCGCGCATCCAGTCCCGAAAACAGTTCGGTCGATGCTATGATTGCCAGTTTTCTGCTTAGATCAGCGGATGCGCCCTCTTCAATTATCGTGGATGTGCGCGAAACCCCGTCGATCCGACCATCCTTGATCTCGACGAACAGATCATATGCTTCGGGATGGGCAAAGCTGTCTTCCATGAAAATCATGATTGAGTCAGGCAGCAGTTCGCGCAGTTTCAGCCGGGTCTGCAGACGGCTTTCCGTATCGTGGCTGGCCAGCGCCTTGTCCAGAATCAAAAGGTCAGGCCTCTTGATACCCGCACGGGAAAAGGACGCGCGCTCTTGAAACACCGTTGGCAGGTTGTTACCGCCAAGCCCTGCGGGCAGGTCATAAATCGTCGCAGCCGCCCTGCGCCGCAGTCCGGCCTCGTTCATGACGTCGGCCACCACGTCTTCGATTTCGTCCTTGTTGGCACCGGCCATGATGGAAATCCGACCATACAAAGCGTTCTCTACAACGGTCAGGCGCGGCACATAGTTTTCGGGATGCACCGGAACAAACAGACCTTCCAACGAGGCATGAAGCCGGTCCGCCTGATCCCTGCGGATCGCCAGGATCTTTTCCTTGTACTCTTCCGGAAAACTGGGGCCGATCTGTTCAGCTGTCAGCAGGAAGGGAACTGTCAGCAGCAGGGCGCGATCCTGATCGGTCAGATCAGCAACGCCGTTGGCCTGACGACGCTCTTCGATGTCCAGCAGCTGATGATACATATCCTCGGATATGCCCAAACGCAGGAACAACGGGTGATCTACTCCATCGCGCCCGAATGTCTGTTTGAGCGTATCCATGACAGCAATCGCAATCGCCATTGCGTCATCCGCAAGATCATGATCGTGCAGCATTGCCAGAAACCGCTCGTTACCGGCAAGTATCTCTGGCGAGATGTTACGGGACGGGGATGCAAACAACAGGTTCCCACCCAGGGGAACAGCGGGATTGAACTGTTCAGGGTCAAAGCGATGGACGTATTTATCCAAACCTTTTTCCCGTATCCGCTCGGCCACGACATCGCGAAGCTTAACGATTTCTTCGGCCAGAACAGGGTGCAGTTTCGGATCGAACTGGGTGCGCAATGTGCGGCGGAACATGAACTCGTCAATGCCCATCGCCTCGACAAGCTGGAACCACCAGTCGCGGATTTGTTCGGTATCGTCCAGACCTGCCAGATTTGGGTCGATCCATTCATCTGACAACAGGTCAGGCGAATTTCCTGCGCGCACGGATTCGATCTGTTTGCGCGATGGAACGCGCAGAGATTCCGTCTCGTGCTGGGGGTGGGTGCGCAAGGGCATCAACAGGTTGTCGCCCAATGTACCGTCAAACAGATATGGCCGGGAATAGGCGTAGCCGATCCGGGCCGCGATAACCTTTTGGTGCAGGTCGTTCAGGTTGTGCCCAGCAAGTATGACATCGCCACGAACAGGCAGGATTTCGCGGGTGAGCAATTGTGCCAATGCCGTTCGTTCTGCAGCCCGGACGGATTGAATGGCCACACGCGCCCCGGGGGGAATGGTCAGATTTAAATCCTCAAGGATCGTGTTTCCGTCATTGTCCCGGACGGTCACGTTCCGCAATTCGATGTCGCCTGCCAGATGCGGGATGGTTTCCGGTTCGCCATCGAACAGGTTTTCGGGGACCATGTTGCTGGGCGCAAATCTCTCTGTCACGATCTGCCAGCGTAGCGACATATCCTGCACCTGATTATAGTAGGTCAGCAGAGCCTTCCATGGGCCGCTGAGATCTTTGTATGCCCCAAGTGCGGCAACCAGCGCGCCCACTGTAATTTCGCCCTTGATCGCAAGAAAACCACCCACTGAGTAGAACAGGAAAGGCGTCATTTGGGTGATCAGGTTATTGAGAAATTTCATAAAGAATTTCTTGTTGTAGATCCGGAACCGGATCTCGAACAGTTTTCCCAACCGGTCGCTGAACTGCGCAAGACGATAGCGCCAGCCACCATTGACGCGCAGATCGCTGATCCCTGCGGCGCTTTCGCCAATTTCCGAGCTTAGGCGGCGGACCTGTTGAATGCGGTCCTTGTTCAGCAAGTTGATCTGCCGCTGCAGCATCGGGATCAGCCATGCCTGTAACGGAATCAGGGCAATACTGGCCAAACCGAACCACACGCTTTGCATGAACAGAAAGGTAACGATGGTCAGCATCTGACCCAATTGGAAAACCGGCTGCGCAACCGCATCACCCATCAACCCGCCCATGGGTTCGGCCTCTGACGTGATCATCGACACCAACTCGCCCTGACTGGTTGTCGCAAAATAGGATTTAGGGAACCGCATTGATCGTTTGATCAGGGTGTAACGCAGGCGGCGCAGCATACGCTCGGCCAAGACGCCTTTCATCGTGTTGATGCGCATCTTCATCACACCGCTGACGATGACCGTTGCCAGAAAAGCAAAACAAAGAACCATCAGGTACTGGACTTGTGTTACCGTTATCCCCCAATGGGTTACGGTGGCGCTTGGAGATCCGATGGCGTCGTTGATAATCCGCTTGGGCAGCTCTAGCGAAGCATAGAGAAATGGAAATGAAAGAACGGTCAGCAGCAGCAATACCAGTTGCTGTTTCTTGGAATGTTTCCAAATGAACGCGAATAATGTGGGTTCCATGCCCGGCCTTGTGATGAATTAGACTGGTCCGCGGCAATATGCGGACGATCCACCGCTACCGAATGACTGACGGTAAGCACTGACCTTTCCGATTGCAAGAATGGCGCGACTTTCCTGATCTGGTCAATGAGCGCAGTCAGCCACCCAGAATGACAGCAAATTAAGATATTTCCGCGAGAATTGCATTGATGCGGGTTTATCTTGGCGTCCTTCTTTGGCTAAAGATGTGGGAACCTTTGCGATGGGATCATGGGCAAACTTCTGGATCGATTAATTCACCGAAAGGTGCTTGAACGTTGGCGTCTGGCCGAACAGCAGGCGCCCCACGCTGATGTGCCTCTGTTGCGGTCGCAACGTGATGCGGCACGCCAGTTGCGCACACATTTGAACAGGATGATCCACGTCGCCGATGGTCGTCTGGCGCTTCCTGAAACAGGTTCGACCCGGTTTCAGTGCCCATTGGGAACCGATTGGTCGTGGCGACCCGATCCGTGGCGCGGACCCCTGCCCAAACCCGGCATAGCCAGTGCTGGGCGCAAGGCGTCTGTCGACAAGCAGGTTACACTGTTTCACGATTGCGATTTGTCAGAAATTGGGTTGCGGCAGGTGCGAAACAGGCGGGCCAATGACTTGGCGCCTTTTGGGTTGATCGTCGACGTTTTCGGGTTCAACGGCTCATTCGTTTCATTGTCGATTGAACTGCCGACTGAGGTCACCTCTGGCATGACACGTCAGCACCTGATGCGTATGGATGCGGTGATCGAATGCGAACGTCCGCTGGAAGTGTTCGCGCGATTGAACATTCAGCATGGACCTAACGCGGAAAAGGTGCTGAGAGAACTGGATGTTACGAAAGAATCCGTCGGCTTGGATTTCGACCTGGCATTTGCAAATCTGAATGAACAAAGGATTCAGAAGATCTGGTTGGACTTGATTTTCAGCAAACCCCAAATGAACCAAATCTATCTGCGCGACCTGACCCTGTGCCGCCACCACCGGGCCGATTTGTAATGGGCAAAGAC
>JBPCWT010000446.1:0-3705 GCA_051009255.1 Ruegeria sp.
GGTTTTGAGCCAATTGATGAGTTGGACGATCGCCAGGTTGATCTGAACGACTTTGCCGAACCACTTTCGGCCATAGGGTATACGGCTGACGTGCCTCTCGAAACAAAGCTGGCTGCATTCCGTTTGAGATTTCACGTGTCGCGGTCAGGTCCGCCAAGTCATGGTGATCTGACGACGGCCCGAATGGTCGCGAACAACTTTGCCATTGACCGCACTAAATCATCTTCCTAATGGGGTGCCTGCGCGGAGGGCCGGATGGCCGCTGGGGTGCAAGCCCGAGAGGAAAGTCCGGACTCCACAAGGCAACGGTGCCGGGTAACGCCCGGGCGGGGAAACCCGACGGAAAGCGCCACAGAAATCAGACCGCCCCGGATTTCGGTCCGAGGTAAGGGTGAAACGGTGGGGTAAGAGCCCACCGCGCCGCTGGCAACAGGGGCGGCACGGCAAGCCCCACCGGGAGCAATGCCAAATAGGGTCCCCGCGCGGGTTGGTCGGCGTCAGCCGATACCACCGCTAGGCATGTCCTGGCCGAGAGGGACCGGGTTGGCAGCTTGAGCCGTGCAGCAATGTACGGCCTAGAGGAATGGTCATCGAAGGGGGCAACCCTGGAACAAGATCCGGCTTACAAGCCCTCCGCGCGTATTCCCGTTTAACCCCCTGGGGGTGTATAATCCCCAGTCAATCCAGCGGCTTTCTGGGTGATTGCCACAAAATCATCTGCGGTCCACGCGCGCACAGTTTCAATCTTTTCAACTGCACCCGAGGCAGCAACAGCCATACCAACTGCAACTGCATCTGTCCCATCAGGAACTTCACTGATCACAACCACATCATTCGATCCGGTTGTCATGTAAAAAGCCAGCAACTTGCCACCAACTTTTTCCATCAACGCTTTGACCGGTCCGGTGCGGTTTGCAGGTTTTTTCAACATGCCCTGAACGCCAGATTGAGAATAGGAAGCATAGGTAATGAAAATGGGCATATATCTTCTCCTTGGTTACAAACTCTGCCGACAGAGGTTCTTGCCCGTTTCTGGCGCCTCGATCGCTACGCTCGTTGAGGGGCGCATGGCACAAGAAGTTTGGACATGACTATCACGAACGCGTGATTGGCGCAATTTCAGGACGTACCAATTATGTCGGAACCAGCCCTTGCGCCATCGCTTCGAAGTATTGGCCCGCGCGCAATCACACCAAGCCAGAAGCGGTGCTGTGCCTCACTAGGCCCTGTTTTGAACACAGGGCCGTAAAACCTGCTAGGCTGCACGTTTAGGCAACAACTGGGAGGATAATCATGAGTTTCATGAAAGCACTGGCTTCTGTCGCAGTCGGATTTGCGGCTGCCAAAGGTATGGAAAAATACAAGCAAATGGGCGGTATGGCCGGGCTGCAGGACATGATGCAGGGAGCCGGAGGCGGTTTCGGAATGGACCAGTTGGGCAAGATGGCCGAACAGTTCGGAATGCCAGGCGCAGCTGACGGTATGCAAAAAATGTTTGGACAGATGGGCATGGGCAATCCGGCAGGTGCCGCTGGCCTGGGCGGGCTGATGAACGCCATGCAGGCGGCGCAGGCCGGCAACAAGCAAACTGTCGACATGATGGAAACCGTCTTCAAGGGCACACCCGGTGGTGCGGTCATGGAAGAGCAAGCCAAGCTGATGCTGCGCGCCATGATTCAGGCGGCCAAATCGGACGGTGAACTGGATGAGCAGGAGAAAAAGACAATTCTGGGCACGCTGGGCGACGATGTCAGCGAAGAAGAACGCGCCTTTGTGCTGGAGCAACTAGAGGCTCCGATTGACGTCATGGGGTTGGCCGCTGATTCCGTCGGGCCGCTGAAGACGCAAATCTATGCAACCTCCCTGGCGGCGATTCGCGTGGACAACCAGCAAGAGGCCTCCTATCTGAATCAGCTTGCTACGGCGCTGGGCCTTTCAAGCGCGGAACGCGATCAAATTCACACCTATATGGGGGTCCCGACCCCGTAAGCTCGCGCCTTTTTCCTCTCGCATCCAATGCAGGCGCGATTGCGCTTGACATGGGCCGTGCAGGGCGTAAAAGCGCACGCTCAGAGGAATTCAACCGAAAGGCCCCGGCCTTTTTGGACGCAGGAGATAACCATGGCGAAGCCGACGACAATCAAGATCCGTCTGAACTCGACCGCGGGCACGGGCCACTTCTACGTGACCAAGAAAAACGCGCGGACCATGACCGAGAAAATGACCATTCGTAAATACGATCCGGTCGTTCGGAAGCATGTCGAGTACAAGGAAGGCAAGATTAAGTAATCTGCCGTCTAGCTTGGACAGAATAAAAAGGGGTCTGCTGCGGCAGGCCCCTTTTTCTTGGTTTGGGCCGTTGCAACGAAGCATCAGCGCCCGGGCCATTCGGCCTTGCGGTGGGTTGCTTTTTGCAAAGGCTTGACCATACGCTTCAACAAACCGTTCCAAAATGTTGGCCGTCATGAAAAAAATCTTGTTATCCACAGTGACCGTTCTGGCCCTTGCGGCCTGCGAAGACCCGTATAACCGCGAAGGCGTTGGGTTTACCGGGATCGATGGTGAGCCCCGCACAATCTCGGACGTTCCGGGCGCTGCGGCCTTCCTTCCGCCTGCAACAAATGTACCCGCCGAACTGGCTGTTCTGCCGGCAATTCCCGTGACAACAGATGAGACCGAGGCAGAAAAGATCGCGCGTGTCGCTATAGACAATGGCGGTCGCAGCGACACCAGCGCGGTCGCTCTGACTGGCTCGGACACCAACCTGTACCTAAGCACGGTCAACGTGAACGGCACATTGTACGGCGTTCTGAAAACCGCAAGTAGCAGCACCAAGGTGGACAACGCCATCGGTGCAAGCTTTGGCCGCAATGCTGAGCAGTTCACCGGCTGCCTGCCTGCAGGCGACGTGTTCCGTAAAGGATCTTCCGAGCGCAGCTCAGGCTTTGCCGTGGCGCTGAACTGCAGCTAAGGCAGGAAAAACCAGCCCAGGGAATTCAGGCCCCGGCTTTGCCGGGGCTTTTTCTTTTTCAGGGACTGCTGCGATCCGTCTGCTGCGACAACTGGACAACTAGGGTTGCGGTCGGCCAAAAGAAAAGGGCGGGTCGCTGAGGACCCGCCCTTTGAACTCTTGGAATTTAGATCCGCGCTATTCTTGCTGACCCATGAACATCAGCAGGAACTGGAACATGTTCAGGAACGAGATGTATAGGCTCAGCGCGCCGTCAAAGGCAGCTTTGTCCAGCCATTCCTGATCACCATGTGAGGCGTGCGCCACATAGGTGTTTTTGATGTCCTGCGTATAAAAGGCGGTCAGACCGGCGAAGATCAGGATGCCAATGGCAGAGATGGCCATCATCATCACGCCGGACTGCAGGAACAGGTTGATGATCATTGCCACCAGCAGACCGATCACACCCATCATCAGGAAAGTGCCCATGCCGCTGAGATTGCGCTTGGTTGTATAACCGTAAAGGCTTAGCCCTGCGAAGGCGATCGAGGTCACGATGAAGGTCTGTGCTATCGAGTAGGGCGTGAAGATCATGAAAATTGAGCTCATCGATACGCCCATTACGGCAGCAAAGATGAAGAAGCCCAACTGTACAGCTGACGCCGACCCGCGACGCATCAAAGCGCCCCAGCCAAAGAAAATGAATGCCAACGGTGCAAACATGATCACCCACTTCAATGGTGACAGGAACAGTG
>JBPCWT010000447.1:0-6467 GCA_051009255.1 Ruegeria sp.
GCAAACAATCGTGGCCGCAGGTTTCGGGGCTGCGGGTGCGATTGTTCGGCGGACTTGGGTTCAAAAAACCCGTCAAGCAACACAGCCAAGGCACCCAGCGCAGTTGCCGCAAGAACCAGACCTGCAAGCGACCACAGGGCAGCGACCGTCAAACTGAGCGTCAGGGCCAGTCGCAGGTTGACGCCTTCTTTCAATGGAACAAGGTCAAAAAGCAAACTGGCAATGCCGCCCAGCACCGTCGCGATGGCGAGACGCAGCAGTACCCACAACGCCAGTTGAATTTGCAGGCGCACACGCTTGTCTTCCATCCGGCGTACGCTTTCACCAAATACCTTGGCAGGCGCGAGGCCTTCGAAAAGAACAAGGTGCAATGACAACGCCCAGTCCGACAGCCTGTGGATCAGCACCCATGCCAACGCAAGAGCAATCAGGCCGATCAGGATGACGGCCAACCAGAAAGACGGGGGATGGAATGTCAGGTAATAGTTGATGTCGTATTCCGTCAGCGTCCACCACGCTATCACTGCAGCAACTGCGGCAAAGGGCAGGATCAGTACCAGAACCCGCAGTACAAGACGTACCGCAAAGCTCATCAGCGACGATAAGTTGTTCAATATCAACCCAATGGCAGAGCTTCCCGCGCGCCAAGGGTCCTGTTCACCCACCCGTAGCGATCCCGCCATGACTGCGAAAACCAGCACCTCGGCAAGCAAGAACAGACTAAGCATCACAACTGCGACGACAAAACCCGCCGGGGACAGAATGAACATGGCGATGTCCTGATCTGTTAATGCAGACTGATTAGACAGGGACACCGCAAAATTGACCGCAAAAGCCATGATCGGTGCGATCAGGGCAATGACCAACAGGCGCACCGCAACGTAGATTGGCACGAACATGTTCCGGCGTGCCCAGGACCCGACATAGGCATTTGTAACGGCTGAAAAATGTGACACGCAAAAGACTCCTAAGAATGGAGACATTCAAGTCTGTGCGACACTGAATTGCAAGCTTGGGCCTAGTCGGACTCTAGATCTGCCGCCAGACGGAATCCGATACGGTTGGCAGGCTTGTCCTCGACCGTTTTGGGCAAGGCACGCAACATGACGTTCAGTTGGCTGACATGCTGCACCAGCTGCGTTTTGGCACCAGTTGCGTCTGACCCGTAAAACGTCACGATATCGGGGTCAAAATAACCCATGCCTTCGATCCGCAGCACTCCCGCGTCCCCACCGGTGAATCCCATCGCAACCTCGTGGCTGCCATCAAGTTGTTTTTCAAAGTTCTGGATGTAAAGGATCAAACGCTCATAGGCCCATTGTGCGGCGCTCTTGGCCGCAACCGGCTGTTGTAGCGGCTTTGGCAGTTCCTTGTTGCCTGAGTCGGCCTCGGAATCGGCGTGTACTTCGTAACAGCGCGGCAGGGCCGCAGCTTCGGCGGCCTCGGCCGAGGTTTCGATTTTGTCCTGCATATTTTAGCCTTCGCGCTGGAATTCCCAGGCCCCGTCTGCCCGACGGGTTCGGGACACTGCCCCAATGTGATAGAGATGATTGAGGTGTGCAACCGACTCGACCAGTGCAAGCCCGTACTCGCCCTGCCCGATCGAGCGTTTGAACAGGGGCACGAAACATTCCGACGCGGCCTTGGGCGTGTCGAGATATTCGGTCAGGCGCGCAAGTGCGCCGTGGTGGTTGTCGATCAACTGCCGCATGCGCACCGGCAGCCCGGTAAACGGCAGTTTGTGCCCGCCCAACACCAATTGTTCGGGGCGTGCCAGCGGTTCCAGCCGTTCGCAGGCTTCCAACCATTCAGCGACCGGATCGGCCATCGGCTCGGTCGAGTAGACACCGATGTTGGGACTGATTGAACTGAGAATCTGATCGCCGGTGATTACGAGATTGTCGTCGCGGCTCCAGAAGGTCACGTGCTCGGGCGCGTGACCATTGCCCATGTGAACGTCCCAGTCGCGGCCACCCATTCGGAATACGTCGCCCTGCTGCAACCGGGTAAAGCCCAGCGGCATTGGATACACCATGTCGGCAAAGTTAAAGGGTCGTTCCGCCATCCTATTTTCCAGAATGTCCGGTGCCATTCCTGCGCTGCGATAGTAATTCAGCGTTTCTTCCGGCCATGTTTCCTGAACGTCCAGCGTTAGCATCCGCGAAAACAACCATGCTGTTCGGCTCGTTACCAGCTCAGCGCCATGTTCAGATTGAAACCAGCCTGCATTTCCGACGTGGTCCGGATGATGGTGCGTGACCACAACCCTGTTCACCGGTTTGCCCACCAATGGCCCCGCCATCAGCGTTTCCAGAATCCCCCGCGTTTTTTTCGAGGACATTCCGGTGTCGATCAGTGTCCAGCCGTCGCCGTCGTCCAGCGCATAGATGTTGACGTGATTCAGCGCCATCGGCAGCGGCAGTCGCATCCACAGAACGCCGTCTGCGACCTCGACCGACTCTCCGGGCGCTGGTGGGTTATCCCAGGGGTATCGCATTGCCAAAGGTTGCGTGCCGTCCATCACGCCGCCAGCTCGTCTGCGCTAAGAGCAAACAGATCGGCCGACCCATTCTGTGCCTGCACCAGCAGTCCGGCATGTTCCGGCAACAGAGCGTTGATGTAAAATTGAGCGAGCTTCGCGCGTGATCCGTTTGGATCGGCCAATGCGGCAGCCAGATGGTAGTGCGCACCCAGAACCCGTGCAAAGGCCCGCAAATAAGGCAGCGCGCCCGCGAACCGTTCATTCATGTCGCCTTGGGCAACCAGCCATTCTGTTGCTTCGCGCAGCGACTCGGTGGCTTCCCAAACCGGACCGGCCAGATCGGGCAGGATCGCACGTGCGGCTTCGGCGTGATCTTCAATTTCATCAAGCAAGCGAGAGGCGGCCTCGCCACCATCCATCATCTTGCGCCCGACAAGATCCATGGCCTGAATGCCGTTTGTTCCCTCGTAAATCGCGGTGACGCGAACGTCACGATAATATTGCGCGGCTCCGGTTTCTTCGATGAACCCCATGCCGCCATGTACCTGAAGACCGGTCTCGGCGGCACGCATACCGGTTTCAGTGCCAAATACCTTGCCGATCGGCGTCAGCAACGCGGCGCGCGCGGCCCAGTCTGCATCACCCGTGGCCTGTGCCATATCGGTTGCAACGGCGATGGCCAGCAAAATCGCCCGCGCGGCAAAAACCTCTGCCCGCATTTCCATAAGCATGCGGCGCACATCGGCATGATCGATAATGGTACCCGAAGGCGTCTTGCCTTGTTTACGCTCAAGCGCATAGGCCAGCGCATGCTGATAGGCACCTTCGGCAGTACCAACCCCCTGCCCACCTACGCCAAGCCGTGCGTTGTTCATCATTGTGAACATGGCCGCCATACCGCCATGTTCTTTGCCAACCAGCCAGCCTTTGGCGCCGTCATACTGCATTACGCAGGTCGGTGAGCCGTGCAGGCCCATCTTATGTTCCAGCGAAACGACTTTCAGATCGTTTGCAACACCGGGATCACCGTTTTCATTCGGAATGTATTTCGGCACCAAAAACAGCGAAATGCCTTTGGTTCCCGGTACTCCGTCTGGTAGCCGCGCCAACACCAGATGGCACACGTTCCCGGTAAAATCGTTATCGCCCCACGAGATGTAGATTTTTTGCCCGGTCACCGAATATGTGCCGTCGCCATTCGGCTCTGCCTTGGACGACAGCGCCCCGACATCCGACCCGGCCTGAGGTTCGGTCAGGTTCATGGTGCCTGACCACTCGCCCGAGATCAGTTTGGGCAGATAAAGCTCTTTCAATGCGTCGCTGGCGTGGTGTTCCAGCGCCTCGATCTGCCCCTGGCTCATCAACGGGGCTAGTTGCAGCGACAGGCATGCCGCGCTCATCATTTCGTTCACAGCCGTTGTTATGGCCATCGGCAGGCCCATACCGCCGTGTTCCGGATCAGCACTGATGCCGATCCACCCGCCTTCGGCAATGGCATTCCACCCTTCGGGAAATCCGGGAGAGGTCCGCAGAACCCCGTTTTCCAGATGCGGAGGTTCCAGATCACCTGGACGTTGCAAGGGCGCCAGAACTTCTTCGCACATCTTGCCGGCTTCGGTCAGGATTGCACTGACCATATCCGGCGTGGCCTCGGCAAAACGGTCAGTGGCCGCGACCTGATCCAGGCCGACGACGTTGTTGAAAAGGAATTCATAATCTGAAAGTGGGGCGCGATAGGACATGGCGTATCTCGGATTCTGTCTTGCAGGTTGAAATATACGGTCTTGGAATTTGATGCCCGGGCCGATATTCATCGGGGCTTGGACGATTACCTAACCATCCCAATGTTGCAAGCAACCAAAACGCCGCGTCACCAACAATGATCCCCAACGGTACAATGAATCTTTCAGCCGATCCGGCAGGAATTGCGCAGGCCGCCGATCTGTTGCGGCAGGGGCTGCTGGTCGCGTTTCCGACCGAGACGGTGTACGGGCTGGGTGGGGATGCATGCAATGGTCAGGCGGTGGCAGCCATTTATGCGGCCAAGGGACGCCCCAGTTTCAATCCACTGATCGCCCATGTCGCATCGATCGACGCCGCAAAGCGGTATGTTCAGTGGAACGATCAGGCAGAGTTGTTGGCCAACGCATTCTGGCCCGGCCCATTGACACTGGTTCTTCCGTTGCAGGGCGGGCATGGCGTGTCGTCTCTGGTCACTGCCGGTCTGGACACGCTGGCTGTCAGGGTTCCCGCACATCCTACCGCCCGGGCACTGCTGAGGGCTGTTGATGGTCCAGTGGCCGCACCATCGGCAAATCCATCGGGGCGCATAAGCCCAACGAAGGCGGCACATGTCCGCGCAGGTCTGGACGGCCGCATCGTGGCGATTCTGGACGATGGTCCCTGTGGCGTCGGCCTGGAATCCACCATCGTCGGTCTGGCGAATGCCCCCACCCTTCTAAGACCCGGAGGCGTCGCGCTGGAAGTCATCGAAAAGGTTCTGAACGAAAAACTTCACCACCACCAAAGCAATGATGACTTGATCGCGCCGGGTCAGTTGATGTCCCACTACGCGCCGGAAGCATCGGTACGTTTAAATGCGCAGTCGCGTAGGGGTGACGAGGTGTTGCTGGGGTTCGGGCATGTCGATTGTGACCTGAACCTGTCAGCTGAGGGTCACTTGGCCGAGGCTGCCGCCAACCTGTTTTCGGCTCTGCATGAACTGGACAGGACAGGCCGGCACATAGCCGTGTCGCCCATTCCGAACAAAGATCTGGGGGTTGCGATCAACGACCGACTGCGCCGTGCCGCAGCACCTCGGGGTTCTTAGTCAGGCATGCCCTGCGCTGGCCGAAAGGGTCAGCGGGTCAACGCCCAGAGTGGCCAATGCGGCCTCCCATTTTTCTTCGTCTGCTACGTCGAACACCAGTTGCCTTGATGCGTCTGTCGTCAGCCACCCGTTTTTGGATATTTCATCTTCAAGCTGGTCTGGCCCCCATCCGGCGTAACCCAACATAAGCATAGATTTTTTCGGCCCGGTCCCCGTCCCGATGTCTTCCAGAATGTCCAGCGTCGCGGTCATGCTGAACCCTTCTTTGATCGCCATCGAATGCAGATTGGCCTCGTAATCCGAACTGTGCAGCACGAATCCCCGTGCCATTTCAACAGGACCGCCAAACCGAACCAGACGTTCACCAGCGCCCGGAACCTCGCAGGGAATGTTCAATTGGCCCAGCAGATCCTTGACCCTAACATCTGCCGGTTTGTTGATGATCAGGCCCATGGCGCCATCATCACCGTGGCTGCACATGTAAACCACCGAATGATCGAAGCGCGGATCGCCCATCCCGGGCATCGCTATCAACAGTTTTCCGGTAAGGTCCATGATCTGACTACTCTTGCTCGCAACTGCTCAACAATGGCCCCTGATTGTTGGAATTGGCAAGGGATCAACGCTGTTTTCGCGCAGATTTCACGTTGTTGACCGGAACGTGACTTGGCATTTCGTTTCGCGCTGCGCATCTATATGGCATGATGCGTTTCATGAAACTCGCCGTAAATGCCATGATTTTCTGCCTTGCCGCAACCGTTCCGGCCCATGCCGAGGACGCGGATGGCATTGTGTCGCTGGATATTCTGGATGGCGGTCTGACGCCCGATGGCACGTATATCGGTGCCATTCGTTTGTCATTGGCAGACGGTTGGAAAACTTACTGGCGCGCTCCGGGGGATGCCGGTATCCCGCCGCAGTTCGATTGGAAAGGATCCGGCAACGTCGCGGATGTTTCAATAACATGGCCCTCGCCGCATGTGTTTGACCAGAATGGTGTGCGCTCGATCGGGTACAAGGATCAGCTAGTCCTGCCCGTCGAGATCACGCCAAAAAACCCGGCCAAATCAGTGCGTCTGCAAGGCACAATGGATCTGGGCGTTTGCAAGGATGTCTGCGTTCCACGCGTATTGGATTTCGATCACACCCTTGATC
>JBPCWT010000448.1:0-12255 GCA_051009255.1 Ruegeria sp.
GGCGACCCATTGTTTTCTGACGCTGAAGGCTATGACATAACTGATGGAGGCCCGGTCAATAATTCAGACAGGGTGTTTGGGGAAAACACGGATGGGATGGAAACCTTTTCGTTTCAGGGTCATGAACTGATTGCCATCAACCATGAATACCCAAACCGCAAGATCAACTTGCCCGCTGCACAAGACGGTGTTCCGGCGAACGCTGATGACGTTCTGAAGCTTCAGAACATTCAAGGTGTGACGGTTATGGAAATCAGCGAAGGTGCTGATGGCTGGTCGGTCGTCAAAGACAGCCCCTTTAACCGGCGCATCCATCATAACACGCCTATGAAACTTGTTGGCCCTGCCGCCGGCCATGACTTGCTGAAGACCGATGCCGACCCGACCGGAACCGTGTCGATGGGCACCATGAACAATTGTGGTTCCGGCAAGACGCCGTGGGGTACTTATTTGACCTGCGAAGAAAACTTTAACGGCTATTTCGGCTCCAGTGACGAAACGGCTGACTATGATCAGAAGGTCGCAGACGGATTCACTAGATACGGCATCAAGGCCGAAAGCTGGAACGGGTATGAACTTTTTGACCCTCGTTTTGACACGTCAAAAAACCCGAACGAGCCGCACCGGGCAGGCTGGATCGTTGAGATTGACCCAACCGACCCAGAAAGCACACCGATCAAGCACACGGGCCTTGGCCGTTTCAAACACGAGAACGCCGAAGTTGTGTTGGCAAAAGACGGTCGTGTCGTTGTTTACATGGGCGACGACGAGAGGGGCGAGTATCTGTATAAATTTGTCTCGCACGGCACGTATCGGCCGGGCATGGATACTGTTGACCTGTTAAATCAGGGAACGCTGCATGTTGCCAAGTTCAGCGACGACCAAACTGGCGAATGGTTGCCCCTGACACCGGAAACCACGGGATTGGATGCCGCCGAGATCCTTATCTTCACGCGCATGGCAGCATCGACCGTTGGGGGTACTACGATGGACCGCCCGGAGTGGGTCGCTGTCAGCCCCATCGCAGTCGAGGCTTATTGCTGTCTGACCAACAACAAAAACCGTGGTGTTAAGCCCAATGCGGGTGGCGATGACACATCGGCCAATGGTCCGAATCCGCGCGATACAAACAAGTATGGTCAGATCGTTCGCTGGCGCCCGGTTGACGACGATCATGGTTCCCTGAACTTTGACTGGGATTTGTACGTCATGGCTGGAAACCCAACTGTTCACGAAGATGCGCGTGCCGGCTCGGAAAACGTAAACGCCGGGAACCTTTTTAACTCGCCTGACGGCATGGCCATCGACTCGACCGGATTAGTCTGGATTCAAACCGACGGGGACGACGGTAACGAAGACGACTTTGCCGGTCACGGGAACAATCAGATGCTTGTTGGCGATCCGGTAACCGGTGAAATCGTACGCTTTATGACCGGCCCCAATGGATGCGAGGTTACTGGCCTAGCCTGGTCAAGCGATCAGCGCACCATGTTTGTCGGCATCCAGCACCCAGGAAGCAATTGGCCTGACGGCGGAACGCCGCGTTCATCGATTATTACCATCAAACGCTCAGACAACGGTGTTGTAAGCTGATTTCTTTCGCGAAACTGAAATACTCTGAAGTCAGTTCGCGGTGCCTTAAAAGACTATTCAAATGTCCTTACCCGGTGGATCAAGCAATCCACCGGGATCAAGCAGAGTACGCTCGGGAAGCCACGGGTTCAGCAACAACGCTTTGGACAATGCGTCGCGCGCCTCGTCCACGCGTTTCAGACCCAACAGGGCCAACGCTCGGCCGCTCAGGGCAGCGACATGGTTAGGTGACAACTCAATCGCAGCATCCAGGTCTTTCAAGGACGCCGCAAAATCATGCCTGAGATAGTTGACGAACGCGCGTTGATTATAGCCTTCGGCATATTCAGGGCAGTATTCGACAAGCGTGTTGAACTCTTTTAATGCACCTAACAAATCCCAGCTTTCGCGCCGGGACATTCCGCGATCCAGCATTGTCTGCGCCCATTCATCAGGCGCATCCGTCCACAGTTCCCACAATTGGTTGGAAATGGCCTTGGCCGCAGCTTCTGACTCCGCTTGCTGAATTTCGGCGATCAGATC
Source organism: Ruegeria sp. (assembly GCA_051009255.1). Lineage (GTDB taxonomy): Bacteria > Pseudomonadota > Alphaproteobacteria > Rhodobacterales > Rhodobacteraceae > Ruegeria. The sequence goes on from JBPCWT010000448.1 coordinate 2,116, forward strand.
AGCAACACCCGAGGTGTGATCCGGTGCGTCGGGACAATCTTGCGCGACAGAGCTCGTTGCAAATACAATCAGCGCGGCAGATATGAAGGTCAGGTTTTTCATATTACAAAAGTGGCGCATACGCGCCCGCGGTCAAGCCAGCGATTCTCCGGGATTAAGCAAACCAGCCTCTTTCACAGCCTCCATCGCCACAAAAGTAGAGGTGTTGGCGACGTGGGGCAGCGACGATATTTTTTCCGCCAGCACCGTTCGATATTCAGTCATGGATCGCGTTCGAACCTTGAGCAAATAGTCAAAATTGCTTGCAATCATATGAGCTTGTTCAATCTCAGAGATTTTTCTGACAGCTTGATTGAACTCTGACAAAGCCTTCTCTCGTGTATCGGTCAAACGTACCTCGACAAATGCCACGTGATCCAGCCCCAGACGAATTGGGTCCACCATCGCGCGGTATCCGGTAATGACGCCTTCTGCCTCAAGCCTTTTCAAGCGGGCCAGTGTCGGCGACTTTGACAACCCGATGCGCCGGGCCAAGTCCGCGACGGAAATCCGACCGTCCTCGGTCATTGCTATGACAATAGTTTGATCGAAACGATCCATTCTTGGAAAGTCCATTTGAACTCCTACGCCTAGTAAATTCAGGACATATGTCTAAAAATATCGAGTATTCGGTCATTTGTCCCGAAATTTCGCATGTATACTCTGCTAAAAGACCGGAGAGACCATGACTCACGCCCTGCGCACGCTCATCGACACCCAAACCTATGCGGATCAATCCGCTATTCTTGACGCTCTCACACAACAGGCCGCGCTGACGTCTGCGGATCGCAATGCAGTTTGTGATGCTGCGGCGCAGTTGGTGCGCGACATCCGATCCAGCACTTCGCCGGGGATGATGGAGGTGTTCCTTGCCGAATATGGTCTGTCCACCGACGAAGGTGTTGCGTTGATGTGTCTGGCCGAAGCATTGTTGCGGGTTCCCGATGCCGACACGATCGACGCTTTGATCGAAGACAAGATCGCTCCGTCCGACTGGGGCAAACATTTGGGGCATTCTTCGTCCTCGCTGGTCAATGCCTCAACATGGGCGCTGATGTTGACAGGAAAGGTTCTGGACGAAGGTCAAACCTCGCCCGTCAGCGCCCTGCGCGGGGCCATCAAACGTTTGGGTGAACCAGTGATCCGCACGGCTGTTGGCCGGGCAATGAAAGAGATGGGGCGCCAGTTTGTTCTGGGTGAAACAATCCAATCCGCCATGAAGCGGGCAAAGGGGATGGAGGATAAAGGTTACACCTATTCCTATGACATGCTGGGCGAAGCCGCCCGAACCGAGGCTGACGCCGCACGGTATCACCTGTCGTATTCACGAGCGATCACGGCAATTGCCGAAGCGTGCATTCACGATGATATTCGCGCCAATCCCGGTATTTCGGTTAAGCTGTCGGCGCTGCACCCACGCTATGAACTGGCGCAGGAAGAGCGCGTCATGGACGAGCTTGTTCCACGTCTACGCGCCCTGGCATTGTTGGCCAAAGCGGCCGGAATGGGCCTGAATATCGATGCAGAAGAAGCCGACCGTCTGTCATTGTCGTTGCAGGTAATCGAATCGGTCATGTCAGAGCCGGCGCTGGCCGGTTGGGACGGGTTCGGCATCGTCGTACAAGCATATGGGCCGCGCGCCGGTTTGGTGCTGGACACGCTTTACGAGATGGCAGAGCGCCATGACCGCAAGCTGATGGTCAGGTTGGTCAAAGGTGCATATTGGGATACCGAGATCAAGCGCGCGCAGGTCGAAGGTGTAGATGGGTTCCCGGTCTTCACGCATAAAGCGGCAACTGACGTATCTTATATCGCCAATGCGCGGAAACTGCTTGGTATGACCGACCGCATCTATCCTCAGTTTGCGACCCACAACGCCCATACCGTCAGTGCTATATTGCATATGGCGGACGAGCAGCCATTTGAGTTTCAGCGCCTGCACGGAATGGGTGAAACCCTGCACCAACTGGTGATGCAGGGTGAAAACACGCGATGCAGAATTTACGCGCCCGTCGGTGCTCACCGCGATTTGCTGGCATATCTTGTGCGACGTTTGTTGGAGAACGGCGCGAACAGCTCTTTCGTGAACCAGATCGTTGACGACAATGTCGCGCCCGAAGTGGTTGCCACTGATCCTTTTGAGGCGGTTCAGGAACCGACACGACCCTTGACCACAGGCCCGGACCTATTCCAGCCCGAGCGCCCTAACTCGCGGGGTTTTGACCTGAAACATACGCCCACACTCGACCTGATAGACGCGGCGCGGGATGCATTCCGCGCACATCACTGGTATGCACGTCCACTTTTGTCTGATGAAGCAAAGCCGGAATCCGACGATGTAATTGTGAACCCGGCCAATCCACAGGATCGCCCCGGTTCTGTGGCGGCTGCAAGCGTGGACGATGTCGAGCTGGCGCTTGCCTCGGCCTGCACTTGGCAGGCATCGGTGGAAGAACGGTCAAAAGCCCTGAATGCAGTGGCGGACCTGTACGAAGAAAATTTTGGCGAACTCTTTTCTCTGCTGGCTCGTGAGGCTGGAAAATCCCTGCTTGACGCCGTTGGAGAACTGCGCGAGGCAGTAGATTTCCTGCGCTATTACGCGGCCAATATTCCCGACGCAAAGCCAGCGGGCACGTTTACCTGCATCAGCCCGTGGAACTTTCCGCTGGCGATTTTTACCGGTCAGATTTCGGCGGCTCTGGCCACGGGAAACGCTGTTCTCGCCAAACCAGCCCTACAGACGCCGCTGATCGCTTATCGGGCCGTGCAACTGATGCACGAGGCAGGCGTGCCTCGCGACGTGTTGCAACTGCTACCGGGCGGCCCGATGGTTGGGGCCGCTTTGACCTCGGACCCGCGTGTGTCAGGCGTGGCCTTCACAGGATCAACTGCAACAGCTTTGAAAATCAGGGCCGCGATGGCTGACAACCTGCGCCCGGGAACGCCCCTGATCGCTGAAACAGGTGGTCTGAATGCTATGATCGTGGACAGCACGGCATTGCCGGAACAAGCGGTTCAATCAATCATCGAAAGCGCGTTCCAATCGGCTGGGCAGCGATGTTCGGCCCTGCGGTGTCTGTATTTGCAAGAGGACATTGCCGAAGACGTGCTGACCATGCTCAAAGGCGCGATGGACGCGCTTTCGGTTGGTGATCCGTGGCTAATCTCCACCGATTGTGGTCCGGTCATAGATGAACAGGCGCGGCAGGGCATTGCTGATTATGTATCAGACGCCCGCGCGGAAAATCGCGTTCTGAAAGAACTGGGAACCCCGCCAGAGGGCACATTCGTCGCGCCAACGCTGATCGAAATCCCCGGTATTGCAGCGATGGACAGGGAAATATTTGGCCCGGTACTGCATGTCGTCCGTTTCAAGGCGCAACAGATCGATCAAATCATCGCAGAGATCAACGCAACCGGCTATGGCCTGACCTTTGGGTTGCACACCCGAATAGATGATCGGGTTCAACATGTGACTGACGCTATTCACGCTGGAAACATCTATGTCAACCGAAACCAGATCGGCGCAATCGTCGGTTCACAGCCTTTTGGTGGCGAAGGATTGTCCGGCACCGGCCCCAAAGCAGGCGGCCCAAATTACATGACGCGCTTCTGCACACCAGATCGGGCGTCGTCCAAAGATAAATGGCAAAACGCGATGTCCGAACTGCCAAAGGCAGAAGGCACTGCGGCACGCGCAAAAACCAATACCCTGCCCGGCCCCACAGGTGAGTCCAACCGGCTGAGCGAGTTTGCCAAAGCGCCGCTACTGTGCATGGGTCCCGGCGCGGACGCCACAAATGCACAGGTCAAGGCGGTCATGGCCTTGGGCGGAACCGCTATCCGGGCAACCGGGAGCCTCGACATTCACCGGCTTGAAAACCTTCAGGGTATCTCGGGCGTCCTGTGGTGGGGAGACGAGGGTTCAGCCCGCGAAATCGAGCGCCATCTGGCGCGGCGGGCCGGTCCGATCCTGCCGCTGATTCCCGGACAACCGGATCGGACGCGAGTTTTGGGAGAGCGCCATGTTTGCGTTGACACCACAGCCGCCGGTGGTAACGCGGCGTTATTAGGCGGTGCCGGATAAGCTGACTTGACGCTGGGCCGCCAAGGGCCCAGCGTCGCCGCATGATACCCATCCGCGATCATAACCCCTCGGGGCGTACACCTTATGTCGTCTATGCCCTGATGGCGGCCAACATATTGGTTTTTCTAAGTTATGTCGGTGTCATGGATGACGCACGCCTGATTAACCGCATCTTTTTTGACTATGCGGTCATTCCGGCTCGGATTTCCGACGGGTATGGTTTTGAAACCCTGTTTACCTCTATGTTTCTGCACGCAGGATGGAAGCATCTGGCGGGAAATATGCTGTTCCTGTGGATATTCGGCGACAACCTTGAGGATGAGTTTGGGCATCTGCCCTTTTTGTTGTTCTACCTGGCTTGCGGAATTGGTGCCGGATTGATTCACGTTATCACTGCGCCGGGATCAATTGTGCCAACTATAGGAGCCTCAGGCGCAATTGCCGGGGTAATGGGCGGCTATATGCTGCTGTTTCCCAAGGCGCGTGTCGATATCTTGATTATCCTTGTTGTTTTCATCCGCATTTTTTCTATTCCGGCCTTTGCCATGTTGGGTGTGTGGATCGGGTTTCAGCTTCTTGCCAGCTTTGCGTCCAATCCTGACGAGGGCGGGGTAGCGTATTGGGCACATACGGGTGGTTTCTTTGTGGGCCTGATATTTTGTATCCCACTTTGGCTAAAACGGGGCGGCGTGCAGTACTGGGATCGCACGCATGGACATCCCCCGCACCCGGAACACCAATACAAATTTGCACCATCACGCATTCCAAGAATTCCACGCAAGTGAGCGGGGACCGGGTTTGCTGTTATCGCGGCGCATAAATTACGAAATATCGTTGCGTTCGGCAGAACGATCCGGCATCTGTCCGCCGCTCAACTCTGTGATTTCGCGCGCTGCACTTGCAACCAGCGCGCCTAATTCGGCAGCGCGGTCATCATCGAACCGAACGGTGGGGCCAGATACCGAAATTCCGGCACAAGGTTCCTGCCGCGCATTAAAGATCGCCGCGCCGACGCATGACATCCCGTCATATCTTTCTTCTCGGTCATGCGACCAACCGCGATTCTGGGTTACAGCCAGATCGGCAAGCAACTTGTCCTTGGGGTGCTGCGTATTTGCCGTAAACGCCTTATGATCCGTTACTGACAATGCTTTTTCCAACGCAGCAGGTGACATTGCGGCCAGAATTGCCTTGCCGGTTCCGGAAGCATACATCGGCGTCCGTGCGCCCGGTGGAAAGAAGGCGCGGATGGGGTTTGATGTTTCGACCTGCCCCACAAACACAACCTCGGCCCCATCAGGAACGGCCAGATTAGCTGTTTCGCCGCTTTCATGCATCAACCGACGCAAGACTGGCCTGCCAATTTCCAGCACGCTGTTACGCTTGAGGAATGATGCACCTGTGCGATACGCCTCGATCCCGATCATCCACTCCTGCCGCTCTTCGTCAAAGATGACATAGCCGTGCTTTTGCAGGGTGGTCAGAATGCGATGTGTCGTGGCTGTCGGAATGTCGACCTCGCGCGACAGGTCGCTTAGCGCCGTATGCTCCAGCCGCGCAACGGTCGTCAAAACGCTCAAAGCGCGGTCCAGAGATTGCATGGTTCCTGCCGAGCTTTCCTTGAACAGCGACTTGGGCCTGCCGCGTGGTCTTTTCTGAGTCTCCATACCCATTTTCCTACGCAATTCGATCAAGTTGGTTGGCTTTTTGCGATCCGTAATTTTCCTACGCGCAAATCTGAGAAATTGAAAACCTTTATTTCACAGCACGTTAACAATTTAATTCCAAAAATGAAAATATTTGTCAAGAAAATTGCGAATTAGTCCATTTTCCGCGAAACTCTGAATGAAAGTGGAGGACATAGAGATGTCAAACCAAAACCCTGTTTTTATACCCGGCCCGACAAATATCCCGGATCGTTTGCGCCTGGCGATGCAGGTCCAGACACAGGACCACCGCGCGCCGGACTTTGTCGAAACCTTTGCACCTGTGCTTGAGGACACGAAGAAAGTGTTCGCCACCACAAACGGCAAGATCGTAACGTTTCCTGCCAGCGGAACCGGTGGATGGGAGGCTGCAGTGACCAACACACTCAGCCCCGGTGATAAGGTTCTTGTCGCGCGGTACGGCGTATTCAGTCACCGATGGATCGACCTTTGTCAGCGCCACGGCCTGAACGTTCAAATCATTGAATGCGAATGGGGAAGCGGTGCGCCGGCACAAAAATTTCAGGAGGTTCTGGCCTCTGACACGTCTCATGACATTCGCGCGGTTCTGGTCACTCACAACGAAACTGCGACAGGTGTACGTTCTGACATAGCGCAGGTTCGCACAGCAATGGATGCCGCAAACCATCCCGCGATGCTGTTCGTGGATTGCGTCAGCTCGCTGGCCTCAATGGATTTTCAATTTGATCGCTGGGGTGTTGATATCGCCGTATCCGGTTCGCAAAAAGGTTTCATGCTGGCAACCGGTATGGCGATCCTGTGCGTCAGCCCCAAAGCGTTGGATGCAATGGAAACGGCACGACTGTCGCGCACGTTTTTCGACCTTCGCGACATGATGACTGCCAATTCGTCTGGCGGATTTCCGTACACTCCGCCCCTGCAGTTGATTTACGGGATGCGCGAAAGCCTGAAGATGCTGTTCGAAGAGGGTCTGGACAATGTCTATGCCCGCCACTTCCGACTGGCCCAAGGTGTTCGGCAGGCTGTTGACGCGTGGGGCATGAATCTTGTGGCGCAATCCCCAGAACTCTATTCTGACACTGTCAGCGCGATTTATGTTCCGGACGGGTTCGACAGCAATGTTTTAACTGACCACGCGTTCAACGCGTATGGCGTTTCCTTTGGTATTGGTCTGGGCCAACTTAACGGCAAGGCCTTTCGCATTGGGCATCTGGGCAGCTTGACGGATGTGATGGTACTGTCAGGACTGGCCGCAATCGAAATGGCCATGGCGGATCTGAATTACCCGATCAAGCTGGGCTCGGGCGTCGCAGCGGCGCAGGACTATTACCGCGAGACCCATTCAGACAGCGCCAGAGCAGCGGCATAAGGGGGTGACTATGCTAGACCAGATGACGGCGGCAGAACTGACCATCGACGATATGCGTGCGGCGCACGAACGAATTCGTCCCCATATTCGGCGTACTCCGGTTATGTCATCGGACTACTTGAACGATCTGACCGGCGCGCAGTTGTTTTTCAAATGCGAGAATTTTCAGGAAGCCGGTGCTTTCAAGGTTCGCGGCGCAAGCAACGCAGTTTTCGGCCTGAGCGACGAGATGGCGACCAAAGGTGTCTGTACGCATTCAAGCGGAAACCACGCCTTGTCATTGTCGTATGCAGCAGGCCGAAGGGGAATCCCGTGCAATGTGGTCATGCCGCGCACCGCGCCACAGGCAAAAAAGGACGCCGTGCGCCGGTATGGTGGTACGATTACCGAATGCGACCCCTCTACTTCATCCCGCGAGGCCACCTTTGCTGACGTTCAAACCCGAACCGGCGGGGAATTCGTGCACCCCTATAACGATCTCCGCGTCATCGCGGGCCAAGCCACCTGCTCGGCCGAGTTGCTGGAACAGACCGATGGGCTGGATGTCGTTGTTGCACCGATTGGCGGCGGCGGAATGATTTCGGGCACCTGCCTAACAGTTTCAAACCTTGCACCTGAAACTGCCATCTACGCAGCCGAGCCAGAGCAGGCTGATGACGCTTATCGGTCATTCAAGGCGGGCCGCATTATCGCGGACGACGCCCCAAAAACTGTGGCGGACGGCCTGCTGGTTCCGCTCAAGGAAAACACGTGGCATTTTGTTTCGAACTACGTAACCGACATCTATATCGCGTCTGAACAGGAAATCATCGACGCGATGAAGCTGACGTGGAAGTACCTTCGCGTGGTGATGGAGCCCTCTTCGGCGGTGCCGCTCGCAACCATACTGAAAAACCCGGACATTTTCAAAAACAAGCGCGTTGGAGTGATCGTCACCGGCGGCAACGTGGATTTGGACAAACTGCCTTGGCTTAAGGGTTAGGAGAACGACAATGAACAAACCTGTGAACATAGATGAACTTGAAGTCGGCTTTGATATTCCTGCCGCCATTGGCATGGATGAAAGCGAAATTCAGACGCCTTGCTTGATCCTTGATCTGGACGCGCTGGAGCGCAACATCAAGAAGATGGGCGACTATGCCAAAGCGCACGGGATGCGCCATCGCGTGCATGGCAAGATGCATAAATCCGTAGACGTGGCAAAACTGCAGGAGGATTTGGGCGGTGCGGTCGGCGTCTGCTGTCAGAAAGTGTCAGAGGCCGAAGTTTTTGCACGAGGCGGCATCAAGGACGTTCTGGTTTCCAATCAGGTGCGCGACCCAGCCAAGATTGACCGGCTGGCACGTCTGCCGAAACTGGGCGCGCGAACGATTGTCTGTGTCGATGACATTGATAACGTGGCTGACTTGTCAGCGGCGGCGCAGCGGCACGAGACCGAGCTTGAAGTTTTTATCGAGATCGACTGCGGCGCAGGGCGCTGCGGTGTCAGCACGACAGAAGACGTCGTCGCAATCGCCAAATCAGTTGATGCTGCACCAAATCTGAAGTTTAGCGGAATTCAGGCCTATCAGGGCGCGATGCAGCATCTTGATACATATGAGGCGCGAGAAGAGAAATTGAATGCGGCGATTTCTATGGTCAAAGACGCCGTAGAAGGATTGCAGGCTGCTGGAATCAAGTGCGAACTGGTATCCGGAGGTGGCACAGGTTCATATTATTTCGAAAGCAATTCAGGCGTTTACAACGAACTGCAATGCGGATCATACGCGTTCATGGACGCGGATTATGGCCGCATTCTGGACAAGGACGGCAATCGTATCGATCAGGGCGAATGGGAAAATGCGTTGTTTATTCTGACCAGCGTGATGAGCCATGCAAAATCTGACAAGGCGATTTGTGACGCCGGGCTCAAAGCACAATCAGTCGATAGCGGCTTGCCATTTATCTATGGGCGTGACGGCGTGGAATACCTGAAATGCTCGGACGAGCATGGCGTAATCGGTGACCCCAACGGCCTACTAAAAGTAAATGACAAACTGCGCCTTGTGCCGGGGCACTGTGATCCAACCTGCAATGTACATGATTGGTATGTCGGTGTCAGAAAAGGCAAAGTCGAAACCCTTTGGCCGGTCTCTGCGCGCGGCAAGGCTTATTAAGGGATGCGTGACATGACAAGCACAACAACTGATGGCCTGCTGATCGTAGGCGAAGATCAATGTGAAAAACTGGTGGGCAGAGCAGAGGCCTTCGATGCCGTTGAAGCCGTCTTTGCCGCCATGGCACGCGGAGATGCCTATAACTTTCCGGTAATCCGTGAAGCGATCGGATATGCCGATGCCTTGTATGGTTTCAAGTCCGGTTTTGATCGGGCGGGAAAGGTTCTGGGTTTAAAATCAGGTGGATACTGGCCCGGAAACATGGACAAGGGACTGACGAACCACCAATCCACGGTTTTTCTGTTTGACCCGGGCACGGGAAAACTGTCGGCACTTGTTGGGGGTAACTACCTTACCGCCGTACGTACCGCTGCCTCTTCCGCGGTTTCGATTGCGCATCTTTCACGCAAGGATGCAAAGGTTCTGGGCATGGTTGGTGCGGGACATCAATCGACATTCCAACTTCGCGCTGCCGCCGAACAGCGTGACTTTGCCAAAGTTGTCGCGTGGAATCCTCACCCCGAGATGCTGCCGCGCTTGGAAGCCGTCGCAAGAGAGCTTGGCCTGGATTTTCAGGGCGTATCACAAGAAGAGCTGGGGGCCCAAGCAGACGTGATCATCACCATCACGTCCGCATTTGAGCCGCTTGTGATGAAAGATTGGATCAAACCCGGCACCCATCTGGCCTGTATGGGTACCGATCCCACGGGCAAGCAGGAAGTGGACGCAAAACTGGTGGCAACCGCGACGGTGTTTACTGACGAGGTAGCACAGTCCGTTACCATTGGCGAAGCGCAGCAT